>JANPCA010000522.1:0-1999 GCA_031430715.1 Hyphomicrobiales bacterium
CGCTGAAGTTACGCCAACATAGAGTGTGCCGCGATAGCGATTTGCCATGATGTAAATGGCTGGCTGTTTCTCAATCCTGTCCATGATTCATAATTATCCGGCATCGTCCGGCCGTCAAGAAGCCATGCCCCGGCCTTCGCCGGGGTGACGAGTTCAGGGAATGGGGACATGAGACTGCATCAATGATCGTTGGCATAACGCCCTTACCAGTTCGTAACCGAACCATCCCTGCGCACCAGGTGCGGGGCTTCCCACTGCTTGTAGCTTTGCTTGGCAATCAGCGCCTCATCGACGTCGACGCCGAGGCCCGGCTTGTCGCTGACGCGATAATGGGCGCCTTCGAGTGACAGCAGGCCGGGGAAAAATTCAGGGTTATCAAAGCCGTGATAGAGTTCGCCCGGCGAGGCGCGCGTTTCGAGCCAGGCGAAATTCGGCACGGCGGCGGCGAAATGCACCGTGGCGGCGGTGCAGATAGGGCCAAGCGGGTTGTGGGGCATCATGTCGATGTAGTGGGCCTCGGTCCAGCCGGCGACCTTCATCGCCTCGGTCAACCCGCCGACGTTGCAGATGTCGATGCGGTTGAACTGCGTGAGGTCGCCTTCGATGTAAGGCAGGAACTGCCATTTGGAGGAAAATTCCTCGCCGATGGCGAAGGGAACATCGGTGAGCTTGCGCAGGGCCTTGTAGGCGCTGGGCGTTTCGTCGCGAATGGGTTCTTCGAGGAAGTCGAGAGTGCCGCGTGGCATCTTCTGGCAATAGCTGGCGGCTTCCGCGACACTCAGGCGATGGTGGAAGTCGATGCCGAGGGCCACCTCATCCCCTAATGCCTCGCGGCATTTGACCGTCCATTTGGCGGTTTCGGCGATGCTTTGGCGTGGCTCATAGACATTGTCGGATTTCTGGCCTGCCGGCATCAGGCGGATCGCCTCCCACCCTTGCGCCTTGAGTTCGAGCGCCTGCTCGACGGCTTCGGCACTCGAAGCTTCCGAGCGCGTTGTCGCGAAGGTTGGAATGAGATCGCGTTGCTTGCCGCCCAGCAAATCGTAGACCGGAACGCCCAGCGCCTTGCCCTTGATGTCGTGCAGCGCAATGTCGATTGCCGAAATCGCCGCTTGCAAGACGCGGCCACCCTCGAAATACTGGCTGCGATACATCTCCTGCCAGATGCGGCCGATCTGCATCGCGTCCCGGCCGATCAGGAACGCGCGGTAATGCTCGATGGCGCCGACAACCGCCTTTTCGCGCGACGACAGCCCGCTTTCGCCCCAGCCGTAAACGCCCTGGTCGGTCTCGACCTTGACGATCAGCTGGTTGCGGTTGCCGACCCAGACCGGATAGGGTTTGATGGCGGTGATCTTGAGTTTCGGGGTCATGATTGCGCGTGCAGGGCCAGTTCGGTTTCGCCGTCAAACAAATGCATGCGCTTCTGGTCGAATTCGAGCCACACTTGCTCGTCAGGCCTGACATCGACGGTCGGGGCCAAGCTGATGTTGACGATCGCTCTCGACAGGAAGACCTGCACGAAGGTCACGTCGCCAGTCGGCTCAACGGTGTAGACTTTCGCTGGAACGCTGGCATCGATTTGCGACTTGTGCAGCCGGATGGTCGAGTGCCGCGCGCCCAGCACGACTTTCCGCGACTTTGCATTCTGCACCTTGCGCGCATTCTCATCCGAAAGCGTGAGGGTCCACCCTTCTGCACTGGTGAGGATCGTCCGCCCTTCCGCTGTGGCCGCTTCGAGGGGCACGAGGCTCATCGCCGGGCTGCCGATGAAACTGGCGACGAACAGGTTCAGCGGATTGGCGAAAACCTGGGCGGGCGTGTCGTATTGCTGCAGGAGGCCGCCGTTCATCACGGCCATCTTGTCAGCCATGGTGACGGCCTCAAGCTGGTCGTGGGTCACGTAGATGATCGTCGCATCGAAATCCTGGTGGAACCGTTTGATCTCGGATCGCATCTGCACGCGCAGCTTGGCATCGAGGTTGGAGAGTGGTTCGTC
>JANPCA010000523.1:0-9871 GCA_031430715.1 Hyphomicrobiales bacterium
GACGCGGTTGCCGGCCTGTTCGCGGTCGTCGATCGCCCTTGAAAAACCTTCGAGAACGTCCCGTGACAAGAGGTTCTTCAGGGCGTCCCTGTCGCCCCGCGCAAAGGCGTCGATGACCATTTCGTACGCGATCTTGGCGCCCTCGATGAAGGACTTTGGCGTGAACCCCCGATCGGCGGCGGCCAACCGGTCCAGCCCCGCCGCAAGTTCGGTGCCTGCTTCCGCATAGCCGGTCCAAACGGGAGGGACCGGCTCTTCATCGGCGGCCGGTGGCTTCTGGTGGGCCTCATCGGATTGTGGAAAGCGCAAGACCTTGCCTTCCGGTTCCGGCTTCAGCACGGGTGGTTCGTCCTTCCGTGCCGGGCCCATCGGATCGACCGGTGGGCGTTCATTCCCGGTGCGCGCCCCAAGCACCGATTTCAGGCGCCAAAAGACGATCAGCGCGACAGCGAGAAGGAGAAGGTTGAGCGGGTCAAAGGCCATTCGTGGATTCCAGATTGATCTACCGGGCAAATTCATCCGCCGTGGCGGTTGGCGCAAATGGCCGTTGCGCCTTATATATAGAAGCGGACCTTGAGGTCCAAGGCCAAAGGACTCTCATTCATCAGATGCTGCGATATTTGCCTGTACTGCTGCTCGCCGGGTTCTTCCTGGAAATCGCCTCAATCATCTGGGTTGGGAGGGTTTTGGGCGTCATCCTGACGCTCGTGCTGATCGTGGCCGGAGCGGCGGTGGGGATGGCTCTCTTCCGCAAGGCGGGCCTTACCGTGGCGGCGGCATTGCGCGCGCCCATTCAGGACCGGACACACAAGCGTGAAATCGCCAGTTCGACCGCGTTCAGCACCCTTGCCGGACTGTTCTTCATGGTTCCTGGTTTCTTCTCCGATGTCATTGCCGTGCTGCTGCTGTTCCCGCCCGTTCAGGCTTGGATTGTGGCGCGGATGAAAATCGTCACCGTCACCGCCGGTGGTGCGCAGGCCCAGCGCGGCGATCGGTTTGGAACCGTCATCGAAGCCGAGGCGGTCGAGATCAAGGGTGAGATATTGCCACCGGAACGCCCTGACCGCTGACAGTTGATTGTGCGGCATCGGCTTGCGGCGGGGGTGCCGCCATGATAGCCAAGGCCGCAACTGTTGTAATGAGGCCAGCATCGATGTCGAAGACCCCCAAGTCCCCCGCGAAAAATGAAACGCCCGCGCCGGAGGCCGGCAATGGGTTGCAGATGAGTTCTGCCCCGGCCCCACAGGCCGAAGCGGCGGCGGGCGCTCAACCGCAGGCCTCGATGCGCATTCTCGGGCAGTATCTGAAGGACTTGAGCTTCGAAAACCCCAATGCGCCCCAGACGCTGGCGCCACAACAGACTCAGCCCGACATCAACATTGCGGTGAATGTGAACGCGCGCAATCTGGCGCCGACGGATTATGAGGTTGAACTGCATCTCAACGCCAAGGCCTCGCTGCAGGACAAGGTGATTTTCGCCGCCGAACTGGTCTATGCCGGCACGTTCCGGATGGAGAATTTTCCGGCCCAGCTTCTACATCCGGCGGTGCTGATCGAATGCCCACGCATTCTCTTCCCGTTTGCCCGGCAGATACTTGCCGACGCGACACGCAACGGCGGATTCCCGCCATTGATGCTCGATCCGATTGATTTCGCCGCCATGTACCAGAAGCGCCTGCAGCAGCAGACGGCAGGCAAGGCCTAGGTTGCGGTCCCGCTATTCCTGACCCTGCTTCCACAGCGCGTGCTCGCCAAGACTTTCGACGAAGACGCGATGGTTTCGTCTTTCTTCGCCGGTCAATCTGCCGGGCAGTGCTGAAGGTCTTGTGAGGGCGCCCGTCTTTGACTGAAACGGT
Source organism: Hyphomicrobiales bacterium (assembly GCA_031430715.1). Taxonomy (GTDB): domain Bacteria; phylum Pseudomonadota; class Alphaproteobacteria; order Rhizobiales; family Aestuariivirgaceae; genus Aestuariivirga. The sequence goes on from JANPCA010000523.1 coordinate 1,857, forward strand.
TTCGTGGTGGTGCGGGCGGTGGCTTCGAGCAGCAGGGCCGCCTGCCTGCCGCCCGTGAGTTCGATATAGACTTCAGCCAGAAGTTCGGAGTCCAGCAACGCGCCATGTTTGGTGCGTCTGCTATTGTCGACGCCATAGCGGCGGCAGAGCGCATCGAGACTGTTGCCGGCGCCGGGATGTTTCTGGCGGGCGATCAACAGCGTGTCGATGACGCGTTCGGGTCCGATAAGAGGTCTTTTCGCAGAGGTGAGTTCGGCGTTCAAGAATCCGACGTCGAAGCTGGCATTGTGAATGACCAGCGCTGAATCGGCGATGAAACTCAGGAACTCGGCGGCGATCAAGCCGAACACGGGTTTGTCTTTCAGGAAGGCCGTACTCAGGCCGTGGACCGCCTCGGCCTCTTTCGGCACGTCGCGCTCGGGGTTGATATAGACGTGAAAGGTCCGGCCGGTCGGCACGTGGTTCAGCAGTTCGAGGGCGCCGATCTCGACGATCCGGTCACCCTTGGCCGGGTCCAGCCCGGTCGTCTCGGTGTCAAGGATGATTTCGCGTATCATGTGGCGGGCCTCCAGGATCAAGCAGTTTACCGATGATGCGATCCACCTGTTGGGCGGTATGGCTCAGGTCGCCGCTGGTGTCGATGACGTCGTGCGCCTTCGCCCTCTTTACCGCGTCCGGCATTTGCCGGGAGAGAATGTAGTTCAACTTCTCCTGCGTCATTCCGGGACGCTTCATGGCGCGCGCCCTCTGCATCTCCGGTGGCGCCGAGACAACGATAATGTGGTCTGCCTCTTTCTCGCGGCCCGTCTCGAAAAGCAACGGGATGTCCAGTACGGCCAAGGCGGCGCCCGAGAGTCTTGCGGCGTCGAGGAAGGCGGCCTGCCGGTCGCGGACAAGGGGGTGGACGATGTCTTCGATGCGGCTGATCAGACCCGGATCGGCGAGCACCAGGCGCGCCAGCTTGGTGCGATCCACGGCGCCGCCAGTCATTGCCTCGGGGACGAGGACTGCGATGGCCTTGGCTGCATCGCCGCCGGTTTCGTAGAGTTTATGAACCTCCGCGTCACTATCGAAAACGGGAAGTCCGCGGCTTGCGAAGAGGCGCGCGGCCTCGGATTTTCCCATGGCGATCGACCCCGTCAGGGCGGCGATGATCATCCCCGATAGTCCGGATCGATGTCACGGGCGACCAGGGTGTGAAGGCCGCGGCTGACCTCTGGCCTTATCCCGAACCACAATTCGAAGCCACGGACGGCCTGATGCAACAGCATGCCAAGGCCTTCGACCACGGTATGGCCGCGGCCGGCAGCATCGAGCAGGAGATTGGTGCGCAAGGGCGTATAGACAATGTCCGCGACTACGGCCGTGATGCTGAGCCGTTCGAGGCTGATATCGAGCGCAGGCTGGCCGGTCATTCCGAGCGGGGTCGTGTTGATCAGAAGGCCGCAGTCCGCGAGAGCCTCGGACCGTGCGGACCAGGCGAGCGGCACGATGGCGTTCCCCAGTCTTTGGCGGATGATCCCGGCCCGTTCCAATGTACGGTTGACCAGAATGGCCTCGCCGATGCCCTTATCAATCAATGCCGCGGCGATGGCAGCCGCGGCTCCGCCGGCACCCAGGATGACGGCCCGTTTGCCTTTCAGGGACAGGTGCGGTGCTCCGGCCGCCAGGCTGTTGAGGAAGCCCTCGCCGTCTGTATTGGTTCCCATGAGCTGGCCATCACGGACATAGATGGTGTTGACGGCACCGAGCTTCTTCGACGCTTCGTCGGCTTCATTGACAATTCGAAAGGCATTCTCTTTGTGCGGGATGGTGACATTGCAGCCGGCATAGCCTTGTTCGGCAAGCGAGAGGACGAATGCCTCCAGACTTGCCGGCTCAACGGGGATGCGCTCGTAACCCGCCTCGAGGCCGTGCTGCCTGATCCAGTAGCCATGGATGAGCGGTGATCTCGAGTGGCTGATCGGCCAGCCGATGACACAGGCTTTTTTCATGAGGGAAGTTCCCCGGCATCGCGGAGACGATTGAGCAGCGGCAGCAACGGCAGCCCCAGGACGGTGAAGTGATCACCGTCAATCCTGTCGAAGAGCTGGATGCCCAGCCCCTCGATCTGGTATCCGCCAACCGAGGCTGTGACGCGGTCCGACTGTGCCGCAAGATAGGCCTGCAGGAATGCATCCGAGAAGTGACGCATGCGGAGCGTGGCGGTTTGAGTGTCTTGCCACAGCAATTCGCCACCGTGGACGCCGGCGACGGCCGAAATCAAGATATGGGAGCGCCCACGCAGCTTTAGAAGCTGGCTCCGGCAGTCGCTGGTATCGAGAGGTTTGTGGTAGATCAGGTTCTCACATGCCAAGACCTGATCGGCACCAATGACGGTGGCCCTTGGGTGTCGAAGCGATACCTCCATGGCCTTCGCCCGCGCCAGGCCCATCGCGGTTTCGGCGGGCGTCCAGTGCTTATGGGCCATTGCCAAGCCCCGTTCATCGACACGGGGCGCTTCGGGGGTGAATGGCACGCCGGCGTTGCCAAGGATGGAGCGGCGCGTGGCGCTGGTGGATGCAAGGATGATCATGGCGCCGTCCGCCCGGGCTTCTTGTCGGCGAGGAGATTGAGAATCGATGCGGCGGTTTCCTCGACCGAGCGTCGGGTCACGTCGATCATCGGCCAGTCGTGGATGGCGCAGAGGTTTTTCATCGACAGGATTTCATCGGTGATGAGGCGGGGATCGATATAATCCGTGGAGCGGCTTTCCTTGAGCGTGAGCAGGCGGTGACGGCGGATTTGGGCAATGCGGTCGGCGCTGGCGATCAAGCCGACGATCAGCGGGCCTTTGACGGTCAGCAATTGCGGCGGCAGGGGAACGCCCGGGATGACCGGGACGTTGGCGGTGCGGACGCCGCGCTGGGCGAGATAGATCGAGGTCGGGGTCTTCGAGGTGCGGCTGACGCCCAGGATAATGACCTCGGACTTGTGCAGATCGTCTGTACTCTGACCATCGTCGTGGCTCATGGTGAAGTTGAGGGCGTCGATGCGTTTGAAATAATCCGCGTTGAGGGCGTGCTGGCCCGCGACTTGGGGGGTCGAGGATGTGTTGAGATATTGGGAAAGAATCGAGATGACCGGATCGAGTATCGAGACGCAGGGAACACCCAGCTGGTTGCAGTGCTGCTCGAGGTGATGACGTATCTCCGGGTTGATGATGGTGAACAGGACGATTCCCGGCTGTTCTTCGATCTCGCGCAACGCCCGGTTCAGTTGGCTGGGGGTGCGTACCAGGGCGTAGATATGGGCGATTGGACGGAAGTCAGAGTATTGTGCGGCGGCTGCCTTGGCAACCGTGTTCAGGGTCTCCCCAGTGGCGTCCGAGACCAGATGGAGATGATAATAGCGCTGTGAGTTCGGTGCGGGCATTGGCTGTTGAGGAGGTGTGGATATCTCGGTGAGATCGAGCGGTTTGTGGGAAGGCTGAGGAATTGCGGTCCGGTATTCCACAGTCTAGGGGTAACGGCAATGAGCGGCGGCGGATTGTGGGAAAGGCCGGCGCTCTTCACAGGCTGTGAACAGGGCTGGCGCGGCTTTGGCAGCGCGTTAAGTATTTGTTAAGGACTGTTAACGAAGTCTTAATCCAAGGGTTTTGCGCATGCCGGGGCGCATGCTCAATTCGCCTGTGGATGCGGGTTCATTTCGGCTATATGCCGCTTTCGGGTCATCAAATAAAAGATACAAGAAGAATCAAAATGATAGTATTGGCAGAAGGCGGCTCTGGAAAACAGAGTGCATTGCTGAGTGTTTTGGGCAATGAGGTTCCGCATCGGCGGCCCATGTGGTTCATGCGGCAGGCCGGGCGCTACTTGCCGGAATACCGGGCTGTCAGGGAGAAGGCCGGTTCGTTTCTCGATCTCTGTTACAATCCAGAGTTGGCTGCCGAGGTGACGGTGCAGCCGCTCAGGCGCTACGACCTGGATGCGGCGATTCTGTTTTCGGATATTCTGGTGGTGCCGCATGCCATGGGTCTGGCGCTGTCGTTCGAGGAGGGGGAGGGTCCGGTCCTCGGCACGGTGCGAGGTATGGCCGAGGTTGATGCATTGAAGCCGGTGGCGCGTACCTGGGAAGTCGCTCAGGTTTGTGGAACAGTGGCGCTGACGCGGGGCTTGCTGGAACCGGGCAAGGCGCTCATCGGGTTCTGTGGCGCACCCTGGACGGTTGCGAGCTATATGGTTGCGGGCGGAAGCTCTGATCGCGTGCTGGCGCGGGTCGCGGCCTATCAGCGCCAGGCGTGGTTTGTGAAGCTGATCGAGCGGCTGGTTGCCGAATCGATCGACTATTTGTGTGCCCAGGCGGCGGCGGGTGCTGAAGCCGTTCAGGTGTTTGATTCCTGGGCGGGAGATTTGGTGGGTACCGAATTTGAGGAGTTCGTCGTTGCGCCATTGGCGAAAATCGTGAGCGGGGTGCGGGCGGTTCATCCGGGACTGCCGGTCATTGTGTTCGCGCGCGGCGCCGGCCTCAAGCAGAAGCGGATCGCGGCGATCCCGGGGGTGAATGCCATCGGGGTCGAGACGGAGCTCGAATTGGCCATGTTGGATGTCGATACCGCCTTGCAGGGGAACATGGACCCGGTGGCATTGCTGGCCGGTGAGGAAGTGGCGGTGCGGGAGGCTTTGCGGGTGTGCGGTTCGATTTCCATGAAACGCCATATTTTCAATCTCGGACATGGCATCAGGCTGGGCACAAGCCCACAGACCGTGGGCGCCGTGGTCGATGCCGTGCGGGGCCTTGATGATTGATCCCTGGGTGAAGGTCGTGCATGTCCTGGCCATCGTGTCGTGGATGGCCGGGCTGTTCTATCTCCCCAGATTGTTTGTCTATCACGCCGAGGCTGGCGCTAAGGCCGGGATCGCCGATACATTCGGGGTGATGGAGCGCCGCTTGCTGAAGGCGATCATGAGGCCCGCGGGTGCGGTGACTTTGGGTTCGGGCGTGTTGCTGGTGTGGGCCGGCGGCTGGCATGATCCGGTGCCTTTGTGGTTGTGGTTGAAGTTGCTGCTGGTTGCAGGACTTGGCGGTTATCACGGGGTTCTCGAGCGGCATGCGGTGCGGTTTCAGCAAGGCTTGGAATCGGGAACTTCGCGGTATTTCAGGGTTCTCAACGAGGTGCCGACGGTTCTGTTGATCGGAATTGTGATCTTGGTCATCGTGAAGCCGTTTTGAGTTTATTGTTGGCGTTGCGGGACAGAGGGGTTATATAGCCCCGACACGCGTCGCTCCGGCTTGAAGCGTGCCCCTCCATTTTGTTCCTGCGGATGCGGGAACTTTCCCAATAGTGATAAGAAATATGACAGTTATTGCCGAACTGAAGGAAATCAAGCTTCAGGACTTGAAGCTGAAGACGCCTGCCGAACTCGTGTCCTTGGCGGAGGAACTCGAGGTCGAGAATGCCAGTGCCTTGCGCAAGCAGGAGCTGCTGTTCGCGATCCTCAAGAACCTCGCCGCCCGCGATGTGGAGATCATCGGGGAAGGCGTTGTGGAAGTGTTGCTGGATGGCTTCGGCTTCCTGCGCTCTCCGGACGCCAATTACCTTGCCGGGCCGGACGACATTTACATCAGCCCGAGCCAGATCCGGAAATTCACCCTCCGCACCGGCGATACGGTGGAGGGACAGATTCGCAGCCCCAAGGACGGCGAGCGCTATTTTGCCCTGGTGAAGGTCAACAAGATCAATTTCGAAGACCCTGAGAAGACCAAACACAAGGTGCATTTCGACAATTTGACGCCGCTCTATCCGGACGAACGGCTGGAGATGGAAACGCCCGATCCGGCGCGCAAGGACTACTCGGCGCGGGTGATCGACATCGTATCGCCGCTCGGAAAGGGCCAGCGTGGTCTGATCGTGGCGCCGCCGCGCACCGGTAAGACCGTGCTGCTGCAGAACATCGCGCATGCGGTCAGCGTCAATCATCCCGAGTGCTACCTGATCGTTCTGCTGATCGACGAGCGGCCCGAGGAAGTTACCGACATGCAGCGCTCGGTCAAGGGCGAGGTCATCAGCTCGACATTCGACGAGCCGGCCTCGCGCCATGTGCAGGTGGCGGAAATGGTGATCGAGAAGGCCAAGCGTCTGGTCGAGCATGGCAGAGACGTGGTGATCCTGCTCGATTCGATCACGCGCCTCGGGCGGGCCTACAACACGGTGGTTCCCTCTTCCGGCAAGGTTCTGACGGGCGGTGTCGATGCCAATGCCCTGCAGCGGCCGAAGCGCTTCTTTGGCGCGGCGCGCAATATCGAGGAGGGAGGCTCCCTGACCATCATCGCCACGGCGCTGATCGACACGGGCAGCCGCATGGACGAGGTGATTTTCGAAGAGTTCAAGGGGACGGGCAATTCCGAAATCATCCTCGACCGGAAGGTCGCGGACAAACGTGTGTTCCCATCGATCGATATTCTGCGCTCCGGAACACGCAAGGAAGAATTGCTTGTGAAACCGGAACTGCTCAAGAAGACTTATGTTCTGCGCCGCATTCTCAACCCCATGGGGACAGTCGATGCGATCGAGTTCCTGCTCGACAAGTTGCGGCAGACGAAGACAAATGGCGATTTCTTCGATTCCATGAATGCCTGAGCAAGCCCGGCGGGTGCATTAGTGCCGCGCGAATGATTCGGAGTCGTTATGAGCAGCGGCGACACGATCTATGCGCTGTCCTCAGGAGCCGGACGAGCCGCGCTGTCAGTTGTGCGGTTGTCCGGCGCATTGTCGGGGCGGGTACTGGCGGGGCTGGCCGACGGCCCAGCCCTCATACCAAGAAGGCTTACCGTCAAGAATTTGCGCGTTCCTGATACCGGGGAGGTCCTGGATCGGGCCGCTGTTGTCTGGCTTCCGGGTCCCGGCAGTTACACGGGAGAGGATTGCGCGGAGCTGCATGTGCACGCGAGTGATGCGGTGCTGGCGGGACTGTTTGCCGTCTTGCGGGGATGGCCCGGGGTACGGCTGGCCGTGGCGGGAGAGTTCACAAGGCGTGCCGTGGCGAATGGCAAGATGGACCTGGTGGAGGCGGAAGGGCTCTGCGACTTGCTGGCGGCGCGCACTGGTGTTCAACGCAGGCAGGCTCTGGGTCAGATGCTGGGAGGAGCCAGTTCCGAATTCGATTCGTGGCGGGAACGATTGCTTCTCATTCGCGCCGATATTGAAGCCATCGTCGATTTCGCTGACGAAGATGGTGTGGCTGAAGTGGCGGGACCGCGTATCGACCGGGAGATTGCCGATCTTGTTAAGGTGATGGAGGCGGCACTGTGCCTTGCGCAGACTGCGAGCGCGATTCGGTCGGGGGTTAAGGTCGTGTTGGCGGGATTGCCGAATACGGGCAAGTCGAGTTTGCTGAATGCGATAGCGCGGCGTGATGTGGCGCTGGTGTCGGCAATACCGGGAACGACCCGGGATGTGATCGAAGTGGGGCTGGATATCGGTGGTGTGCCGGTTCTGCTGACCGATACCGCAGGACTGCGAGACGGCGCCTCGGATGAGATTGAGATCGCAGGAATTGCGAAGACGAGGCGCGAGGTAAGTGCTTCGGACTTGAACATCTGGGTCGCGGCGCTTGATGTTGCGGGTAGTGATGTGGTGGCACCTCAGGTCAGGCCTGATATTGTGGTGCTCAATAAATCGGATCTCAAGAACGAGAATTTGAGACTCTTCCGAAACGATCTGGGGCGCGGCGATGTTGTGGAAGTGTCGGCGAAGTCGGGTGCCGGGTTGGACGAGTTGCTGGCGAAGCTGTCTGAGCGGGTCAAGGAGCGCTTCTTAGACATGGAGGGCGCCGTGGTCGTCACGGCGCGGCAGCGCGAAATCGTTGAGCAATCGATTCGCTTGCTCAACGAGTCTTTGCGGCACGATTCGCAAGCTCTGGAGTTGAAAGCGGAAGACGTGCGGCGGGCGGCGGAAACGATTGGCCGTCTGACCGGCCGTACCGAAGTTGAAGAGTGGCTGGGTGCAATTTTCAGCCGGTTCTGCATCGGCAAGT
>JANPCA010000524.1:0-1717 GCA_031430715.1 Hyphomicrobiales bacterium
GCGCGGCGCTGACGGTCTGGCCATTCATCAATCAGATGAATCCGGACGCCTCGGTGCTGGCGCTGGCCTCGATCGAGTTTGACCTGGCACCTTTGGCCGAGGGTCAGGAAGTCACCATCAAGTGGCGTGGCAATCCAGTCATCATCCGCCATCGGTCGCCCAAGGAAGTCGAAGCAGGCAAAGCGGTGAAGATCGAGGAGCTTATCGATCCAGACGCCCGCAATGCGAATGTCAAGGAAGGTGATCCGGCAACCGACGTCAATCGCGTGGTTGGAGGCAAGGAACAGTTTCTGGTGATGATGGGCGTCTGCACCCATCTGGGCTGCGTGCCGCAGGGCGATAACCCGGCGAAAGAGTTTGCGGTCGTTGAGGGATCGATGAAACTCGGCGGCTGGTTCTGCCCCTGCCATGGCTCGCATTACGATACGGCGGGACGCATCCGCAAGGGCCCGGCGCCCGAGAATCTGCCGGTGCCGAAATACGCATATCTCTCCGACACCAAGATCCGCATCGGTTAAGAAGGACTTTTCGTCATGAGCGGACATTCGCATTCAGCGCCCAAGAGCGCCATCGGCAAGTGGGTCCACGAGCGCCTTCCGGTCACCGACCTGACCGGCCATTTGCTCGATTTCCCGACCCCTAAGAATCTCAACTACTGGTGGACCTTCGGCGGCATCCTGGCGATCATGCTGGTTGTTCAACTGGTCACCGGCATCGTGCTGGCCATGCACTATACGCCGCATGTCGATATGGCTTTCGCGTCCGTCGAGCACATCATGCGCGATGTCAATTCGGGTTGGCTGCTGCGCTACATGCACGCCAACGGGGCGTCCATGTTCTTCGTCGCCGTCTATATCCACATCTTCCGCGGGATGTATTACGGCTCCTACAAGGCGCCGCGCGAAATCCTCTGGATGATCGGCGTGCTGATCTATCTCATCATGATGGCCACCGCTTTCATGGGCTACGTGCTGCCCTGGGGCCAGATGAGCTTCTGGGGCGCCAAGGTCATCACCAATCTGTTCTCGGCCATTCCGTTCTTCGGCGAAGCGATCACCACATGGCTGTGGGGTGGCTTCGCCGTCGACAATCCGACGCTCAACCGCTTCTACTCGCTGCACTTCCTCTTGCCCTTCGTGCTGGCCGCCGTCGTCGGCCTGCATATCTGGGCGCTGCATGTGCCGGGCAACAACAACCCGACGGGCGTCTCGGTGAAGGGCGCGCAAGACACGCTGCCGTTCCATCCCTATTACACCATGAAGGACGCCTTCGCGGTGGTCGTGTTCCTGATGGTCTACGCGGTCTTCCTGTTTTTCAGCCCGAACTACATGGGCCATGCCATCAACTACCAGGAAGCCAATCCATTGGTGACGCCCGCCCATATCGTGCCGGAATGGTATTACCTGCCGTTCTACGCGATCCTGCGCGCCATCCCCGACAAGCTGGGCGGGGTCATCGCCATGTTTGGTTCGATCCTCATCCTCTTCGTGCTGCCGTGGCTCGATACGTCGCGGGTGCGTTCCGGCACCTATCGGCCGATCTTCAAGCAGTTCTTCTGGATTTTCGTGCTGGTCTGTATCGGCCTCGGCTACCTCGGCTCAAAGCCGCCGGAGGGCTGGTATGTGACGGCGTCGCGGCTGCTGACCTTCTGGTACTTCTTCCACTTCCTGGTGATCCTGCCGCTGCTCGGCCTTCTCGAAAGCCCGAAGCCGCTGCC
>JANPCA010000525.1:0-3524 GCA_031430715.1 Hyphomicrobiales bacterium
GGAAGGTGGCGCGCAGCGCCGGAAGTGGGGGCGGTGCCGCGAGTCAAATGGATGATAGGACTCGCCGAGCCGCCCCCTCTTCCGTCTCGCGCCAAGTGGCGCGATCCACCTTCCCCCGCGAGGGGGGAAGGAGAGTTGTCATGACCACTGCCGCAGCCCCAGCCCCAGCCAAATCCATCGCGCCATCCGAATCCCACGCGACCCCCGTGGCGGTCATCTGCTTCGTCATTCTCGTTGTCTGGTATGCCGCCTGCATTCCAATGAATGCCGTGGTGACGGAGGCGAAGATCGCGGCGGCGGGTGGTGGGCTTTACAATACGCTCGCCGTGTCCTGGAACCACGGCCGCCCGGTGATCCCGGCGCCGCATCAGATCGTCATCGAATTGTGGAACTCGGTCGTCATGGTGGCGCCGTGGAAGGTGAAGTCGCTGGTCTATCATGCCTGGATCACGCTCTCGTCGACGCTGGTCGGATTTCTGCTTGGGACCTTGCTTGGTATCGGACTTGCCATCGCCATCGTGCATTCGCGGTTTCTGTCGAAGAGCCTGATGCCGTGGATCGTCGCCTCGCAGACCATCCCCATCCTGGCCATCGCCCCCATGGTCATCGTGGTGCTGGGTGCCGTGGGCTTCACCGGCCTGGTGCCGAAATCGCTGATTTCGATGTACTTATGTTTCTTCCCCGTGACCATCGGCATGGTGAAGGGGCTGACCAGCCCCGAGACCATGCAGCTCGATCTGCTGCGGACCTATCACGCCAGCACCGCGCAGACCTTATGGAAGCTCAGGTTTCCGGCCTCGTTGCCGTTTCTCTTCGCGTCGCTGAAAGTGGCGGTGGCCATTGCCCTGACCGGCGCCATCGTCGGCGAATTGCCAACCGGTGCCGTCTCGGGCATCGGGGCGCGGCTGCTGAGCGGATCCTATTACGGGCAGACGGTGCAGATCTGGGCGGCGCTGTTCGTGGCGTCCTTCGTCGCGGCGGGTCTGGTGTGGCTGGTCGGCGCCATGGAGAAGGCAACGGGCCGCCTCATGGGGGCCAGGCCATGAGCCGCTGGACGTTCCGCGACCTGCTCTATCCGGCCCTGTTCGGCCTCGGCGTGCTGGTGGCCTGGCAGGGGATCGTCAGGGGCTTCGGCGTGCCCCAGGTGCTGCTGCCGGCACCCTCCGACATCGGCGCCAAGTTCGCCTCCTCGCTTCACACCCTGTGGATCGATTTCGTGCAGACCTTCATCCGCGCCGTGATCCCGGGCTGGATCATTGGCTCGCTGTCGGGCTTCCTGACGGCCATTCTCTGCGACCGGGTGCCGTTCCTGCGGCGCGGGCTGCTGCCGCTGGGCAATCTGGTGGCCGCACTTCCCATCGTCGGCGTGGCGCCGATCCTGGTCATGTGGTTCGGCTTCGATTGGCAGTCCAAGGCCGCCATGGTGGTGGTGATGACCTTCTTTCCGATGCTGATCAACACCGTGGCGGGGCTTGCCGCCTCGGGGCACCTGGAGCGCGACCTGATGCGCGGTTACGGCGCCTCTTGGTGGCAGACGCTGGTGAAGCTCCGGCTTCCCGCCGCCATGCCGTTTGTTTTCAACGCGCTCAAGATCAATTCGACGCTGGCGCTGATCGGTGCCATCGTCGCCGAGTTTTTCGGCACGCCGATCGTTGGAATGGGCTTCCGCATTTCGACGGAAGTTGGCAGACTGGGGCTTGATATGGTGTGGGCCGAAATCGCCGTGGCGGCACTGGCGGGTTCGGGCTTCTACGGGTTGCTGACGCTCATCGAGCGGAAAGTGACCTTCTGGCATCCGTCCTACCGGTGAGGGGGGCGGCAATTGAGAAAGCAAGGAGAACAGGGAAGATGAAGAATTTCTTGATGACCGCCGCGGCGGCGGGCGCGTTGCTGATGAGCGGAACGGCGGCATATGCCGAGGCTGTGAAGCTGCAGCTCAAGTGGGTGACCCAGGCGCAGTTCGCCGGTTACTACCTGGCCCAGACCAAGGGCTATTACAAGGACGCAGGCCTTGAAGTGACCATCATGCCGGGCGGCCCCGACATCAATCCGCAGCAGGTGCTGGCGGGCGGCGGCGCCGACGTGGTGGTCGACTGGATGCCCTCGGCGCTGGCAACGCGCGAGAAGGGTTCGATGGTCGTCAACATCGCCCAGCCGTTCAAGCGCTCGGGCATGATGCTCACCTGCCGGAAGGACACGGGCATCGCCAAGCCGGAAGATTTCAAGGGCAAGACGCTGGGCGTGTGGTTCTACGGCAATGAATATCCCTTCCTCTCCTGGATGAGCCAACTCGGCATTCCAACCACCGGCGGGGCCGATGGCGTCAACGTGCTGAAGCAGGGCTTCAACGTCGATCCGCTGCTGCAGAAGCAGGCCGACTGCATCTCGACCATGACCTACAACGAGTATCATCAGGTGCTCGAAGCCGGTGTCAAGGCGGAAGACCTCGTGGTTTTCAAATATGAGGACCAGGGTGTGGCGACCTTGGAAGATGGCCTCTACGCGCTGGAAGACAAACTCAAGGATCCGGCCTTCGTCGCCACCATGGCGAAATTCGTGAAAGCCTCGATGAAGGGCTGGGACGAGGCCCGCGCCAATCCGGCCGATGCCGTCAAGGTGGTGCTCGAGAACGATGCCTCGGGCTCGCAGACGGAGGCCCACCAGGCGACGATGATCGAGGAGATCAACAAGCTCACCGAGGGCTCCGACGGTTCTCTCGACGTGGCCGCCGCCGAGCGCACGGTCGACACGCTGATGAAGGGCGGTTCCGACCCGGTCATCACCAAGAAGCCGGAAGGGGCGTGGACGAGTGTTGTGACCGACGCCGCGAAGGCGATGTAAGATTCGATAAGGCGGCCCTCTCCCGCAGTTGGTTCGGGAGAGGGCTCCCCCGGCTTTCCACCAGAGAGGAATGACTTGACATTCGGAAGGCCGTGGTATGATTATTTCATACCGGAGCAAAGCCAGCCATGTCTCAAATCGAAAAGCGCACCATCAGTCTTCCTGCTGAACATGCAGCGTTCATCGAAGCCAAGGTCGCGTCCGGCGCCTTTGCTTCGGCGAGCGAAGTGGTTCGCGCGGGCTTAAGGGCACTGCAGGAGCGGGACGAGGCGGTGGAGCGGTGGTTGCGCGGCGAGGTGGCCCCGGCCTATGACCGGATGAAGGCCGACAAGAAACGCGGTATACCTGCTAAAGAAGCGTTCGCCAAGGTCCGGGCGCGCCATGCGTCCCGTCTCAGGAAGAAGACGTGAGACAGCGGAATGTCGTCTTCGCGCCCGAGGCGGAGTGATGATGAATAGCCAAACTGTTCGCAGTTCCTTGAAGCAAATGATACTGGCAGAGATTTGTCGTCTGGCTGAGCAGAATGGTGGGCAGGCGCCGGGGCAACGCTCGTTTGAGTTTGAAACCGGCATCACTAGATCCAGTTGGCGTGGCAAGTTATGGGCTACGTGGTCAGATGCATTGGGGGATGCGGGATATGACCCTAATTTTGCGCCTGCGAGAGCCAGGGAATCCGATATCAT
>JANPCA010000526.1:0-2496 GCA_031430715.1 Hyphomicrobiales bacterium
CTCGGCCACTACCCGCATGTGGTGGCCTGGAAGAAACGCTTTGAGGCGCTGCCGGGCTTTGGTACCCCCGAACAGATCCTGCCGATGGAGAGCAGGCTTCTCTAGGCCAGTGTAGAGGCGCCGTTTGAGCAGTGAGGCCGACAATCCGGCAACCGTGGCGGGTGAGCAGCCGCGCCGGAAACGCAAGGCTTCCGGCCGCATGGAATGCCAGCTCGGGCTTCTACTGGGCATGGGCGGGTTGATCGGCTCCCGGCTTGGCCAATTGTGGATCGCCTTCGACGTCTTTTCACAGTTCACCCTGCAGTTCGCCGTCGTGACCCTCGCCTTTGCCATCGGCCTCATGATGCCACGCGCCAGGCTGCTGGCCGCCTTTCTGGTCATCATCGCCGGCGTCATCGCCATCGGCATCTGGCCCCACGTGGCCAGCCGCGCGCCGTTCAACCTTGCCACCGCCGCCGCCAACCAAAAGGTGCTGCGGGTGGCGAGTTTCAATACGCTCTACACTAACGATAACGCCGAAGCGGTCAAAGCCGAGGTGCTGAGGCTCGATGCCGACGTTGTAGGCTTGGTGGAGATGGGGCCAGCTAAGAAACGCATCCTCACGGATCTCCGCGCGCTCTATCCCTTTCAGGCCAATTGCTTCACCAAAGACTTCTGCAATCTGGTGATCCTGTCGAAAGTGCCGCTCGAAACCACCGGCAGCGATGTGTCCTGGGATGGCCCGCCCTATTTGAAGGCCAAGTTCGGGCCGGAAGCAGGCGGTCTCACCGTGTTTCTGGTGCACACCATCCGGTTTCCCCATTCGCGCGCCCAGTTTCGGCAAGTCATGGCCCTTTCAACCCTCATTGAAAGCACCCCTGGACCGAAGCTGGTCATGGGCGATTTCAACGCCACGCCGTTTTCGCGCATCATCCAGACCATGGAAACGCGCGCCAATCTGACCAGGCTCACCAATCTGCCAAGCTGGCCGAGCTATGCCGGCCTGCCGCAGATCGCCATCGACCATATTTTCGTGTCGCGCGGGGTCAGGGCCATCGAGAGCCAGACGATCGGCCAATCCGGAGGCTCGGATCATTTCCCGATCATCGTCAAAATCGCCGTACCGGTCTCCGGCTGATTTGGCGGTCCTGGTGAATGCCGGGTGAACGCGGCGTGGTAAATTGCCTGTAAGTGACTCCATAAGATGTTGATTTGATTTAGCTTTAATGAATCTCTCGAAGTCCCTCCAAGATCCCGTTCACGGGGCTTTAAGCCTCTCCCTTAACGGGGCCTTGGGGCGGTCCGCCGCAAGCTACGGTCATGTCCGCAAGACACCAAAGTGCGGCGGGCATCCGGCGGAAAACCTGGGGTGGGACTCAGATCCACGGCAACCAGTCAGATTCAGGGGATGTCAAATGGCACGTATCACGATGGGGGAACAAGGTTTCGCCGAAATCACGCCGAACGCGGCGACGGCGGATATCCTGTTCGAACTCGGCATGATGTACTGCATCGGCCGCGGCGTGGCGCAGGATTATGTGACGGCGCACAAGTGGTTCAATCTGGCGGCGCTGAAAGGCAGCGAGGACGCCCGCCACTACCGCCGCGAACTGGCGCTCGAAATGACCCCCGCCATGGTGGCCGAAGCCCAGCGCCAGGCACGGGCCTGGATGACGCTGCACTGAGCGGATTGTTTTCCCCGTAGGCGCTATGCGGGGAAGGTCCGCTCTAGACGAATTGCGGCATCTGGATTGGCCCATCGAAGGCTTGGAGGCCGGACATCGGTCCGTTATGACTGCCATTTCCTCTTGATATGGATCGGTGAGAATGGCGGACGGCAGATTTGCACTGGTGACGGGAGCAGCACAAGGCATCGGCTTTGCGGCGGCGCGGCGCTTTCTCGAATTGGGCTTCGGCGGCGTGCTGCTGATTGACCGCAACGGGCCGAAGCTGGCCGAGGCGGCGGCGCGGCTGAAGGGCTTGGGCCGGACCGAAACGCTGGTGGGCGACCTGCTCGATCTCACGCTGCCGCAACGTGCGGTGCGGGCAACCGTCGCGGCCTTCGGTGGACTCGATGTGCTGGTGAACGCCGCCGGATCGACGGATCGCTGTGGCATCGATGACACGGACCCGCAAGCCTTCGAGCGCATCTTCGGATGCAATGTCAGGGCACCGCTGTTCATGATGCAGGAAGCCTTGACGCCGATGCGGGCCAAGGGGGCGGGCGTCATCATCAATGTGTCGAGCATGCTGGCCCATGGCGGCCCACCCAATCTCGCCACCTATTGCGCCTCGAAATCGGCCCTCAACACGCTCACCAAATCGGTGGCCAACACGGTGAAGCGCGACGGCATCCGGGTCTTCGCCATCAATCTCGGCTGGGTGCTGACCGAGGGCGAACGGGCGACGCAGACGGGGTTCCATGGGCAGCCCGAGACGTGGCCAGAGGACATCGGTCGGCGCATGCCCGCCGGGCGTCTCATCACGGCGGAGGATGTGGCAGGCGTGATGGCCTTC
>JANPCA010000527.1:0-6262 GCA_031430715.1 Hyphomicrobiales bacterium
CCAGCACGATCTGCCGGTCGAGCCTGGCGAAATGGCCGAAGAAGAAGGGTTTGACGATCTTCGCCACATAGGAATCATAGCGCCGTGCCATGAGGGCCGCCAGCGAACCACGGGCAAGCTCCGTGCGCGGAGCAATATCGAGGGGCGCGAAGGCCAGCAGGGGTGAACCGGCGAAATCGCCGGGCATCAGGAAACGGCCGGGCGGCAGGGCCGAAAGCGCGACGCCCTCGATGCGGCAGGAGGCGAGATAGGCGGTGAAAATCTCCGCCGAGCGGATGGCGTCCTGTTCCTTGGCTGGGCCCAGGGGATCAAGCACCGACAGCAACTCGTGCCAATCGGCGGCGCGCGGTGCCCGCGGACCGGCACGGCTCGCGGCTACGGTGGCTGCCGACCATTGAGAATAACTCAGCTTCATCAGCGGCAGGTCGAGCAGCCACTCGCCGGGATAATCGACGATGTCGATGTGGAGCTTGCCGGAACCGAAGGAACGGGCCAGAAGCCCGCGCGGGTCATATTCGGCGGTGAGGCGCAATTGGCTGATGCGGCGGGTGCCTTCCGGCCAACGGCGCTCCTTGCCGCTTAAGGAGGCGAGATGCTCCTCGTAGGAGAAACGCGGCAAGTCGTCGTCGGGCTGGGGTTCGAGATAGCAGCGCCGGATGCGGCCCTGGGCCATGGCCTCGAAGGCCGGGAAGCGCCCGCCCTTCAGCAGGGCATGGACCAGGGCGGTGATGAACACGGTCTTGCCCGAGCGCGACAGGCCGGTGACGCCCAAGCGCAGGGATGGGCTGACGAGGCCCGCGGCGAAATCGGCGACGCCGCCCGCCGCGATGCGGCCCGTATCAACAATGTCGGAGAACTTCACGATATGACTGATCCCGGTTGCCCGATAGTTGGGGAAAAGCCGCGGCAATGACAAGAAAAACCTGGTCAGCCGCCGTCCGGCTGTTCGATGTCCCTCGGCCGAACGAAGGCACGGAGTTCGCCGCCGCCTTCGGCGATGGCGGACCAGTCTTGTGCCGCAAAGCGAATGACGGCGAGGGCGCAGGTGGGATATTTCCCGGCGAGAGCGGCGCGGCTTTCGGCATCGCCCGAACCGATGAGCTGTGCTGCCAGCAGTTCGAGGGAAGGGTTATGGCCAAGCAGCAAGAGGCGTTGGCTGGTTCCGCCCATGTCACGGATGAGTTCGAACAGACGTGTGCCGCCGCCGGAGTCATAGAGACCCTCCACTACCTCGACGGAGATCACACCTGGCAATTCCTTCGAGAGGTGCGCCCAAGTGTCCTGCGCGCGGCGAGCGGGCGAACAGAGCACAAAGTCCGGCACCAACCCCGCCGCCGCCATGTGGCGGCCCATGGCGCTGGCGGCGAGCATTCCGCGCTGCGACAAGGGCCTCTCGCGGTCGGCGAGGCCGACGCGGTCCCAGCTCGACTTGGCGTGGCGGAGAAGCAGAAGGTCGATCATGGGGCCTCGAATGTTCAGCATATTTTATTAAGCATAGCGCAACCGCCGCCGATCGCCAAAACCGGCAAAAAGTCGAAGGTCATTA
Source organism: Hyphomicrobiales bacterium (assembly GCA_031430715.1). Classification (GTDB taxonomy): domain Bacteria; phylum Pseudomonadota; class Alphaproteobacteria; order Rhizobiales; family Aestuariivirgaceae; genus Aestuariivirga. The sequence goes on from JANPCA010000527.1 coordinate 1,547, forward strand.
CAATTTTCCTCAATCCGTAAGGTAAGCCGACAAGTTTATTTGATAAATAGTCCGGGAGCCGGCTTTTACGATCCGGACTGGAGGGCCCGACATATGATTACCAGATTTCGCGCGTTGCATTCCTGCCAGGCTGGCAACGTGTCCATGTTGTTCGCGGTCGCCATCGTGCCGCTTCTGATGTGCGCGGGCACGGCCATCGACTATGTCGAGGCCAACCGGGCGGAGACGCAGATGCGGGCAGCACTCGACTCCGCCGCCATGGCAGTGGCGTCCTCCAACGAGTCCTCGGCGGCGAAACGCAAGACCATCGGCAAGAACTACTTTCAGAATGCGCTGCAAGGCACGCCAATGGCCGGCGTGGAGCCGGATGTCGGCATCACCGGCGATATCGTCACCGTCAAGGCGCAATATAACTATCCGACGTCGTTCATGATGCTGGCGGGCATCGGCCACATGCCGATCACGGCCGAAGCGGAAGTTGCCCTCGGACATGATAGCAATGCCGAAGTGGTAATGGTTCTCGACTATTCCTATTCGATGGTCACCAACAATAAATACATGCGCATGCGGGATGCCGCCAGCAAGATGGTGAAGCAACTTAACGACAGCGACGATGAGGATTCGGCCTGGCTGAAAGTCGGCGTCGTGCCGTTCTCCGCGATGGTCCATACTTCGATGGCCAAGGAATACGTGACCCAGGCGTCCGCCACGCCCACTTGGACGGGCTGCACCCAGGACCGCAAATATCCGTGGAATTTGGGCGTCGAAACGCCCGATGCCAGCGCCAATTCCAAATGGGGCCATATCGATGGCGGCTTCGAAAACGAATCGCCCTATACCTGCGCGGTCTATGCCGCCAACCAGTTGAAAATCGTTCCGCTGACGGACGATCTCGACTCGATCGAGACCAAGCTCGACGACATGTACCCGGTCGGCAATACCAATATCGCCCTGGGCGCCGAGTTCGGCTGGAACCTGCTCGATCCCGATTTCCCCTATGACGAAGCGCAGCCCTATAGCGACAAACTGACCAAGAAATTCATGGTCCTTCTCACCGACGGCGATCAGACCTCCAAGCAGTGGGACGCGGACGGCAACCGGAGCGATGAGGCCGGTGAAGCCAACCTGCTGAAGCTCTGCGCGAACATGGGGCAAGAGGGCATCACCATCTTCGCCATCGCCTATGACATTACCACTCCGGCACTGACCGACCTCTTGAAGACCTGTGCCGGCGACAATTATTTCGAGGCCTCGACCAGCGGCAACGAAATCACCAAGGTGTTCGACGCCATCACCACGCGCATCAAGAAATCGACACTGCGCCTGTCGCGCTAACGCCCGATGTCCTTGAGATCGAAGGGCGTCGTCTGGTAGACCGCGTTGATCCAGTTGCCGAAGAGCAGGTGCGCGTGGCTGCGCCAGCGGTTCTCGGGCGGCAGGTTGGGATCGTTCCGGGGAAAGTAGTTGGCCGGGAGCTCGATGACCTTTCCTGCCGAAGTGTCGCGCCAATATTCCTCGCTCAGCGAGTTGGTGTCGTACTCGATATGGTTGAACATGTGGAGCGAGCGGTGCCCTGTGTCGTTGATCAGGCACAGGCCCGCCTCGTCCGACTCCATGAGCACCTCGAGGCCTCGGTCCAAGGGCAGGTCGGCGCGGTGGTTCTCGGTCCAGCGCGACACCGGAATCGAGAAATCGTCGGAGAAGCCGCGCAGATAGGGCGAGGCCGGATTGAGATTGCGATGGCGGTAGACGCCGAAGGCCTTCTTGGGAAGCGCGTGTTTCGGCACGTTGTGAAAGTGATGCAGCGCCGCCTGCGCCCCCCAGCAGATGTTCATGGTCGACTGGACATGGGTCTGGGTCCAGTCATAGATGCGGGCGAGTTCCGGCCAATAGGTCACGTCCTCGAAATCGAGCAATTCGACGGGTGCTCCGGTGACGATGAAGCCGTCGAATTTCTGCTCCGCCACATCCTCCCAGTCCTCGTAGAAGGCGAGCATGTGTTCGGCGGACGTGTTCTTCGGCGTGTGGCTGGTGATCTTGACCAGCGTCAGTTCGACCTGCAGCGGCGTCGCGCCGATGAGCCTGGCGAATTGTGTCTCGGTCCTGATCTTGTTGGGCATCAAGTTAAGCAACCCGATGCGCAAGGGGCGGATGTCCTGACGGGCGGCACTCGCCTCGGTCATCAGCATGACGCCCTCGTTCTCAAGGGTCAGGCGGGCGGGCAGATCGTTGGGGATGCGGATGGGCATGATGGCTATTTTTCATTTCTGTCGATTGCGTCCGACACGAGGGCGATGAAACCGTCCGGCGACTGGACGGCGGGGATGTCGCGCATTCGAACGGTGTAGCCAAAGTTATCGGCGATCGCCTTGTAGAGCGGCACGCGGTGGAGCAGGAGCTGTTCGAAACCCCAGACCGCGAAGCCGTCCGGGTCGATATTGTCATCGGCGGCGATGCCGTTCAGCGCCTTGTACTCGGCCCATTTCGCCGCAAGAAACCGCGGCTGGTAATACATCGGTTTGGGATGCTTGCGGAAGCGCTCGACCAGCATGCGGGTGTGTTCGGGCGTGCCTTCGATATAGAGTATAAGACTGTTGCGGGCGAGACAGGATAAGACCGGATCGAGCGGATCGCACGGGTCCACCACCTCGCACAGGCTGCCACCTGAATCGCAGACGAAGTTCTCGTATTGATAAATATCGCGGGCCTTGCCGATGAAGGCCGGGACATCGAGCAGGGCGCTGATCTCGGCCTCGCAGTGCTGACCCTGGCGCCTGGTATATTCGGCAAATGAAATGCCGCCCTGGCCCTGGTTTCCCGGTTTGCCGAGGTAGGTCGACAGGGGTTTGAGGTTCTCAAACGTGATGTTCGAGTTGATGTGGATCGAATCGGTCAGCAGCAGATCGCGCAGGAAGGGCACGCGCATCGCCTCGCGCTTGAAATTGTCGACGATATGCTCGCCCATGTAGCGGGTGCCGATGCGGTAATCGACGGAATAGTGGAACCAGCCCTCGTCCTGCAGCAGGTTGGCGAGCGTGGTCTTGCCCACTCCGGACATGCCGAATATGGTCACCGCCTTGTTGGGCCAATCGCGGAAGTCTTTGCCTGATGGAAAGCGCATGGCGCTGCATAGCGGATTGAGGGATCGAACATCAAGAGCGCGGATGAGACGTGGTACGAGGCGACGGCGCGGCGCGGCGATCCCCGGCCGCCGCTGGCCGGGCGCGCCGAGGCCGAGGTCTGCGTGATCGGCGGCGGCTTGGCGGGGCGGACCACGGCGCTGGAACTGGTCAGGCGCGGCGTATCCGTGATCCTGCTGGAGTCGAAGCGCTTGGCCTGGGGGGCCTCGGGGCGCAACGGCGGTTTCGTGTCCAATGGTTTTTCGGAAGGGATGGACAGGATCGCGGCAAGGGTTGGCCGCGAAGGTGCAAGCGCGCTGTACCAATTGTCGCGCTTCGGCACGGAATATGTGCGCCGCGAGATTGCCGAGGGCGACCCGGCGATCAAGATGGGCGACGGCAAGCTGCGCTGTTACCGCTACAGCGATCCGCAAGGCGTCAAGGCCGAGATCGCCGCCATGGCGCGGGACTATGGCCAGGAGCTTGCGTTTCTCGACACCGCCGAAACGCGGGCGCGGGTTCACTCGGCGGATTATTTTCAAGCAATCCACGATCCATCCGCCTTTCACATCCACCCGCTGCGCTATGCCCTGATGATCGCGGCCAAGGCGCAAGCGGCGGGCACAGGGCTGCACGAGATGTCGCAGGCCCTGGCGGTGACGCCGTCGGGCGGCGGCTACCGGGTGCGGACGCCCAGGGGCGAAGTGGCCTGCCGCCACGTGGTCTATTGCGTCTCGGCGCATGACCGCAAGCTGCATGCGGAGACGGGCCGCGCCATCCTTCCCGTTGCCACCTATATCGCCGTCACGGCGCCACTGGCGGAGCAGGCCATCGGCACGCGCGATGCCGTTTCGGACCAGCGCCAGGCCAACAACTATTACAGAATGGTCGACGGCAACCGCCTGCTGTGGGGCGGCGCCATCACCACAAGGGTCTCGGCGCCCGCGCGGCTGGCGGAGCGCATGAAGCGCGACATGGTCTCGGTGTTTCCGCAATTGGGGGATCCCGCAATCGAACATGCCTGGGCCGGCCTTATGGGCTATGCGCGCCATTTCATGCCGCTGATCGGCGGCGATGGCAAAGGCCAATGGTGGGCCACTGCTTTCGGCGGCCACGGGTTGAACACCACGGCCATGGGCGGCATCCTCATGGCGCGGGCGATCGCCGCGAAGGACGACGAATACCGGCGGTTTTCACCCTTCGCGCCACAGTGGGCGGGAGGGCCTCTGGGCCGAGTCGCGGTGCAGTTCGGCTATTGGGGCATGCAGGTGAAGGATCGGATGGTCGAGGCGCGGTCAAGGGGGAAGGTGGGTTGAGGTGGCGGCAAGGGCCCTTGCCGCGAGTGTCGGCAGTTGACCCTGTTGCTTATATTCCCATCTCGTAGTCTGCTTACTTGGCCCCCGCCTTCTCCAGCATCGCCGCCATTTCCACGAACCCGCTCTGCCTCGCGTGAGCCAGTGGCGAGACGCCGTCCTTGTCGGCGAGATTCACATCGGCCCCGGCTGCGATCAGCAGGCGCACGATCTCGACGTGCCGGGGGCCGCCATCGGAAAGGATGATCGCCTCGAGCAGCCCGGTCCATCCCAGGCGGTTGACG
>JANPCA010000528.1:0-7649 GCA_031430715.1 Hyphomicrobiales bacterium
CGGCGGCGAAAACCACTGCTGGAGATGGCCAGGACGGAAAAGCGGGATGCCAGCTTTCGCTGGCATGACGAAAATGAGGGGTATACCTGCTGTCTTTCAATAGTTAAGACAACGCCACTATCCCAACCTTCCGTCTTGCCAGCGAAAGCTGGCATCCCGCTTCCTTTGGTCACAATGAGCGCGGGCGCCGATTTCTTCACAGCCTCCAACGCCGAAACGGCAGTTCTTTTTGGGAATTCAGTGGCCTTCGGGCGAATACGAGAAACGCTCGCAGTTCATGTGCATAGCATCGCCTTGAGTCGGCTGTTTGGCGCGCAGGCGCCCCCTAATCCGTCTCGATCCTGACCCTCGCCATGGCGATGCCGATGACGCTCGATGTGCCGCCCACACTCATCCAGCCGTGCGGCGCCATGAGGGTGGTGTTGACCGGCAGGTTGGTGGTGGCGGAGGCCGAGAACACCGTGCCATTGACGATGTCCACCAGGCGGAAGAACACCTCGCCGCCATTGGGCGCGCAGAAGATTTCGATATCGTAGAGCGAGGTGCGGTCCACGGTGGGCACCGCGATGCCGGTGTCGATCTTGGTGGCCGTGCCACTGCCGTCATTGTGCATGAACTGGATGTTGGCGTCGGCGGCGTCCCAGCCCATCCCGCACATATTGACAAGAGTCGATGGTTCGACATCGGTGGGCGTAAATCCAGGGATGAGACCCACGAAGCAACGATGCGTCGAAATCGTGACCCCGGTTGCCGGGCCCCACCGGCAGACCATATAAAAACCGCCCTGGTTGGCGTTGGCGCCGCGAAAATACTGATTTTGGCTTGAGCTGGTCCGAAAACCCGCGACCGCCGATGTGGAGGGGGTGGTGACCAGGTGCTCAACCTTTGGTTCCTGGGTGTTTCGATTGGTGGTGGCAACGGCAACGGAACTGGCCGTCCCCACGGACGTGACCTGTGGATGGCCCGTGAAGGTATAAGTCGCGGTGTTCGGCACCGCCATTTGATCGAATACACGCGTAAAAGCTAAACTTTCCTGCACTGGCTTCAGCGCGCCAGAGGGTCCTCGTTGCGCCAACCGGGCGCGGCCGGCAGCAGTGCGGGCCATCAGGATCACATTTCCAGCAGAGGGCGCGGCGGGATCGGAGGCCACGATGGCGAGCGTCAGGCTGTTGTCGTCATTGATGATGACGGCGCTGTCCTGGACCAGCTTGCCGGTGGTGCCGTCGAAGCGGGCCATGGCGTTGTCGGCGGCCGAGGCCGGCCCCAGCACGGCATTGGCGAAAGTGCCCGATTGCGTGGCCAGTGTGCCCAGGCCGAGGGTGGCGCGTGCGGCGGCGGCATCGGCGTCGTCCGCCAGCGTCCGCCCGAACGCCGATATGACAGCGGTGTCGATGGTCCAGGTGGCGCCGCCGCCCGAAACCGTGATGTCGCCCTTGTCGCCATCGGTCAGCGCGCCGCCCGTCACGTCGAAACTGCCCATCAGCACCCAGCGCGAGATGGCGCCGTCATAGATGAAGAAGGCCGCCGTATTTCGGGTGGGCAGCACCACATCGGCCCCGGTCAGGCACTTGATACGCCGCGTGACGGTGGCCTCGGACCCGCTCTCGTGCTTGATGGTCATGGCCTGGGCCACGGTATTGTGCAACCACAAGTGGTCGCCGTTTCCATTAATCGGAATGATGCCGTCGATCGAGAAGGCCCCAGTTGGCCCGATGACGCGGATATAGCTCGTGTTGACGGCAATCCCGGCGTTGACGCCGTTGGCCAGCGTAACCGGAGTATCGCGCTGGGTGGTCAGCACGCCATGGGTGATGGTGTCGCCGGTGAATGTCATCGGCGCGGCACCGCCGCCGCCCGAGACGAGCTTGCGGCCAGCCGTGCCAGCCGTCGTCGGCAGGTTGAAATTATAGGTGCCAGCCGCTCCTTGCGCCTTGACCGACACTTCACCGCTGGTGGCTCCGCGCAGCACGACATCGCCCGAGAAGCGGTGACTGCCATCGGGTTTCAACTCATAGACGCCAGCCGTGAAGCCCGGCCCGAAATCGGCGATGGTGGCGCCCTGCACATAGCAGTTGACAGCGCGCACCGCCTGCGGGCTGCCGGCGCTGTTGGAGAAGCCATATTTCATGGTCGGGATGGCTTGCGTGTCGATGGCCGCGCAATTGCTGAAAACCACATCCTGGGCTTCGAGTGCGCCGCCGCCCTGCACATAGAAGCCGGTGACGCCAAACGCCGACCAGCGTCCATTGGACCCGGTATCGAGCGCCAGGGCATTGGAGATCGAGATGGTGATCGGGCCGGTGTCGTCTTCGCCTACAGTGCCTGGGCCTATGACGAAACCGCCATAACCGCAGTTGATCGCCCGGCAGCCAACACTGCCGCACTGATAGGCTTCATGGACCCATTTCTGACCGAAGGCATCGCAGTCCTCATAGACGGTGCCGTAGAACCAGACGTTGAAATTGGTGCCGGTCCCTGAGACATCGGAACCTTCGGCGCAATTCTTGATGCGCCCGCCGATGATGCTGGCATTCGAGCAGTTGGAAAAATCGATGCCGTCGGTCTGATAGGGGGTCGATGTAGTGCGGCCCACGGTGTCGCCGACAAAGCCGGTGAGGTCGCGGATCGTGGGATCATCGATCACGATGTTCGTGCTGTTCTGGAAATGCAGGCCCGATATCTGCTCGGTCAGGGGATCAACCGCCTTGAACCACTGCATGTCATGGACATGGGGGCGTGTGACCTTCACGTTGGTGCAGTTGACGATGAAGATGCCCCTGCCGGGCCCGTCGCCATGGACCTCGACATCCTCGAGCGTGAGGCCCGTGATGCCGTTGAACCAGACGCCGGCATAATCCACGATGGTCGAGGCGGTGGAGGCCAAGCCGTTCCTGTCCACCACGGCGCGGCGCAGGTCCATGGGCTTGGTGTAGGTCCCGCCGCCGACCGTCAGTGTACGGACATTCGTGGCGCCGGGGGTGAGCTGCTTGAGCTTGATGTCCCACAGGCTCGCCCCATCGGGCAGCTCGATATTGCCCGTAACGCCATACCACATGCCGTCGCCGGTGATCGGCTTGCCGGTGGCCAGCGCCGCCACGATCTGGGCTTTCTGGTCGGCGGTGGCACCCGCCGCGGTGTCCGCGCCCACCGCGCCATGGTCGCGCACGCTGACGCGCTTGCCGGTGGTGGGCGTGTTGGGAAAGGCCACGGAACCGGTGGCGCGGTTGACGGTGATGGCCTCGTACCAGGCGCTGCCGTCGGCGCTCACTTTCACATGGAAATCGTCGTCGCCGGCCAGGCCCATTTCGGCCCGGCCGGAAAAGTTGGTCTGGTAAAGAAGGGATGCCGTATCGGTGCCGGCAAGTTTGTTGACTTTCAACTGGTGACCGGCGCCAACGTGGTTGAACAGCGAACTTCCCGAGGCCACCGAAAGCCGGTTGGTGCTGTCCGCCGTCGCATTGACGCCAACCATCGGCACGTTGGTGAGATCGCCGGTGCCCTGGACGTCGCGCCAGATGAGGCTGTCGAACACCAGGAACTTGGCTTCGTCCTCAACCCACAGCCGCCAGCCGTTGCGCGGCGCCGCGAAACGCCAGCTTCCCGCTTCGCGCACCGCCAGCTGTCCGCCGTGGCCGGTCCACGCGCCAGACGGCGAAATACCCACCAGATAGCGGTCGCCATCGGCGGGTGCGCCCGGCGCTACGGACAGGCTGCGCGAGACGGCCGAAAGATGAATGGCGGCGTCGAGCAGCAGCAGGGCTTCGTTGTGGGTGATGTGCTTTTGGGCCTGGCTCGACTCCATCAAGGGCAGGCCAAGCAGTGGCGTCTCAGACATGAATCGTCCTCTGATGATTGGCGCCGCGCCCGAAGGTGGCACTCAGTTGCGCGATGCGGAGGGTGAACAGTTCCGGGTCGGCGCCGAAATCGGCGGCGATCTCCGCCGCGCTGTAGCGATATTCGGGCGTGGCCGATTGGGCGGCGCGCTTCAGCGTGCTGCCATCGAGAATATCGACGAGGTAGGATTCCTGCTCTTCGCCAAGCGGCACGTCGGCCGCCTCCCAGCTGTCGCCGTCGATTCGCGTCCGCCGCACCCAGGTGAAGACCACATCGGCACCGTCGCGGCGGCCGCGGAGCCGGCAGGGCGACAGGGGCCGCAGACCCAGCATGGCGCCCTGGTGCGCGATGCTCACGTAGGACCGCCCCAGATCATATTGCGCCGGGCCGATGCGCCAGGTGTTGGCCAGCCCCGCCTCGGAAAGGGCCAGGCTGGGTTGCACCACGGCGCCGTTGAGCAAGACGAACCGCTCGCCCGGCGGCCGCGAGGCCAGCATCCCGGGTTCCGATCCCGATTGCCCGCGCAGCAATGTGGTCAGCCGGTAGGTGCGCGCCGCGATCAATTCCGCCGAGCCGAATTGCAGGATTTCCCAACCGCTCACCATGCTGCCCACGGCGGCCGCGTTCAACCCCTGCAGAAGCTCCGCCTCGCTCACCGACAGCAGCGCGCCGCGATCCAGCTTGACAGTCACCGACGCGGCGCGGTCGAACACATGGAGCGGCCCCGCCGCCAGCGGCTCGAGCAGCAGGCCCTTGGTGGCTTGCGCGTCAATGGCGCGGTTGAAGCCGAAGCTGGCCGCACCCGTCTTGCGGTAGACAGCGAGGCTTCCGGGCCAGGGTTTGGCGGAGGCGGCAAGCCAGGGCGCGTGTGCCAAGGCCTGCGCCGTGGCGATCGGCAGGTCCATGATGACGGCGTCGGGCTTGCCGAACAGCTTGGCCGTTCCGGCCTGCAGGGCGCGCGATGGTGCCTCGGGGGGATCGAACACGGCCGCGTCATAACTCCGCCCACGGAGTTTCCGCGCCGTCCCGTCGCTGATCTCCTCGATGCGCAACGCCAAGGGTCCGCCACTCAAGCTCAGCGACAGCACGTCGCCCGCTTCCAAGTGATAAAGCGACGGCGGCACGATGAGTTCGGCTCCTTGCCGCGCCGCCCAGCTTTCCTGAAGCCCGACTTCGGCACGGATCTGCGCCTGGGCCTGGTCCACCGCGCAGGGCAGATTGAGGCGCACGTCGCGCAGGCTCGATCCGCCCTGGCGCTTGGCCTCGACGGCGGCACTGCGGTAGTCGAGTCCCGACTCGACATAATTCAACTTTAGCGCGGCGGGCATTTCGGTTTCCTGGGCGCGCGTCAAGGCATAAAGCGGCTGCTCCGGGTCCGCCTCGACGAGCGCATCGGAAGCGGTAGCGATGACCGCGGCCTGGCTACGCATGGAGAAGCGCAAGGCGCCGCCGCTCTCGACAACGTCGATGCCATAGGCCGCCAGCAGGCCTTCAAGCGCATCGCGCACCGGCATTCCACGGTCGATGACGAAACCGTCGACCAGGCCCTCCACGGCGCCCGCGTCAACATCCGTAAAGCCATAGCTGGCGCAGACCGAGACGATGAGCGCACCCAGCGGCACGGCGCCGATGCGGCCATTGAGCCAGTGTCCGAGCGAGTAGTTCACGCCATCGGACCAGACACTGTTCAGCGCCGGAAAATGTGGATAGGGCCTGGCGTCCCAGGCCCACAGGAAGATGCGCGAGGCATCGACCATTGTATCCCCATAGACCGCCGACAGCGGATTGTGCGGCCCAGCCGCTCCCCAGTATTCACCGAGCGCCATCACATAGCGGCCCTGAATCAGGTCGTCGCGGCGGCCGCTCGAAAAATACGGCAGCAGATTCTCGGAGGACTTGGCGTCGACGAAGGCATTGGGCTGGTTCGAACCCTTGTCGATGGCCGGGCAGCCGGCCTCGGTGAACCAGATAGGCTTCGACTGCGGCACAAAGGCGGTTGCCGTTACCGATTCAATGCCGCCCGGCCGATTGTAATGGGCGTTGGACCACCACGACTTCAAATCCTTGAAGCGGAATACCCAGGGCTTGCCATGGGCGCCATCGGTGATCGGGCTGCGAAGTTGCGCGTCCCGGTCCGCCGCATCGGCATAATACCAGTCGAAGCCTTCGCCCGATGCAATGCCGCCTTTCAGGTATTCAAGATCGTAGATCGACGGCACACCGCCAAGATAGTCCGTATGCTGACGGCCATCGCGCCAGTCGGTGAGCGGCATGTAGTTGTCGATGCCGATGAAGTCGGTATTGGCGGAGGACCACAGCGGATCGAGATGAAAGTAAACATCGCCCGAGCCATCGCCGGCTTGATGGCCGAAATATTCGGACCAGTCGGCGGCATAGGAGACCTTGGCGCCGGGCAGGATCGCCTTCACATCGGCGGCCAGCGCCACGAGTGCGGCAACAAAAGGAAAGCTGTTAGCGGTTCCGCGCAAGGTCGAGAGGCCGCGCAATTCGCTGCCGATCAGGAAGACATCGACACCGCCCGCCAGGGCGCAGAGCTTGGCATAGTGCAGCACCATGCGCCGGTAGCTCCATTCGGCTGGCCCCGTATAAATGACCGTGAGGCCGGACTCGGCAAAGTCGGACGCCTGCGCTGTTCCCGTGAAAGCCGCCACCTGACTGGCACAAGCCGCCGTTCCATCGACGCTTCCCGGCAGCCCCGGCGCCATGCTGCAGGTGATGCGGCCGCGCCAGGGATAGGCGCCCTGCTCTGCTCCGCCATAGGGATCGGCAAACCCGTTGCCGGGTGGAATGTCCATCATGATGAAGGGGTAGAACACCGCCTCCAGCCCGCGTGCCTTCAGGTCCTGAAGAGCGCGGATGACGGAGGCGTCGGAGGGTGTTCCGCCGAAGGCAGGCCCTCCTCCGCTCGTGCTCACCACCTGGGCGCCGCCGCGCGTTACTCCGCCTACGGACCATATTTCCGGATCGGTGATCTTGGTGATATTCTCAACGCCGGGCTTCACCTCGCATGAACCGCAGCGCAGATCGGATCCGAACCAGGCCACCACGAGTGCCGCGGCCTGAAGATTGCGGCACGAGCTTGTCAACTGATCGATCGACACGCTCCAGTCGCTGCGCAGCGCCGAGGCGTGGGCGTTCTCCGGCTCGGTCTCGCCTGGTGCCGCCTCGCGGCTCACCACCACCGTGTCGTAACCGAATTCAGTGCTGCCGGGGATGATGTTGACGGCGCGCACCTGGGTTTCGGCCCCGTCCACGGACCGGAACACTTCGAACGACAGCTGCGGCAGGCGGTTGCCGAAATTGGTCACCGGCAGACGCTCGAAAACCACATAGGCCAGCCCGCGATAGGCCGGCGCGTTGTCCGCACCCTCCTTGGCGGCGATCAGGCTGTCGGGGTCTTGCGTCTCGGTTCCGGTGTAAAGCCTGGCGGTGAATTCGCCGATATCCAGTTCCTTGCCGTCGGCCCACACCCGGCCGATGCGGTCAATCTCGCCCTCGCACAGAGAAACGGCAAAATTCGCAAAGTAGCTATACTGCGTAACCTTGGTTTCCCCGCCGCCGCCGCCCTTCGAGGACGATTTCTCAGTCGAGGTCTCCGCCACCTCTTCGAAATGGGTGGCCCAGATCACCTGGCCCGCGACGCGCATGCGGCCCCACAGCCTGGGGATGGAAGCCCCCTCGGAGGAGGCCATGACGCGCAGATCGTTGAGGCGCGGCCCCACGGCGCGGCGCGCCCCCGGGGCGCACAGCGCCGGATCGATGAGGTTGGCCGCCACCCCCCCCACGGCGCCGCC
>JANPCA010000529.1:0-4083 GCA_031430715.1 Hyphomicrobiales bacterium
GCGGTCGGTGGTCCGGTCAAGGTCTCTTGCCCACTTCCGGGTAATAGACCTTGACCGGACCACCGACCGCGACCACCGGCACCGCCGGCGACAGCATTATTTTGGCAAGCCCCAGTTGGCCGCGGCCCGAACACACGGCATCGACGATCTCGTGGTTGCCGAAACTCTTGGCCATCGCCGTGTCAAGAATAACGCGCGCGCTCAGCCGCACCGTCTCCGACCACACGTCGTGGCAGAAGGCCTCGACGCGGGCGTCATCGCCCAGCCGCATATCGCGGAAGCGCTGCATCAGCCGGGCCGCGATCATGGCGGCGGGACCGGGCCAATTGTCCTGCAGTCCCAGCACATGGGCGGCGTCCGACGGCGTGAAGCCGCCGGTCTGGACGAGCCCTCTGCGCTTGAGCGAGGCCAGCGCCCGCTGGGCGGCAGACGACACGGCGATGCGGCGGATGGAACGTGGCCGCTCGTCAACCAACGCCAGAATCTCGGCCTCTCTGGGGTTAAGTTCGCCGGTCAGCGGTGCTTCCGCGGCGCCGAAGGGTCTCAGCACGAACTTGCCGTGCATGGAACCGCCCTCGGTGTCGGCCAGATCGGCCTCGAGGATCGCCAGCACTTCCGGATATCGCGACGCCAGCAGCGAAATCGGCGCCACCCGCTGCGGGCCGACCTCCAGCCTGCCGTTCAATCCGATGGCGATCTCGCTGTCACCGCCAAGGCCGATGGTCTTGACGTCGATGGCCTTCACCATGGTGCGCCAGCCGCCCACTTCGGCACCGTGCTCGGCGACCCGCGGGCGGCCGTTGCGCAGCACGCCCAGATCGGTGGTGGTGCCGCCCATGTCGGACATGATGAAGTCATTAAAGCCGCTGAGCCACGAGGCGCCAACCAGGCTGGCGGCGGGACCGGACAGCACCGTTTCGATGGGCCGCAGTGCCACCTTCTCGGCCAATGCCAGTGTGCCGTCGCCCTTGACGATCATCAGTGGACAGACGATGTGGAGATCCGCCATCGAGCGGCGCACCGCGGCAATCAGCATCGAGACTCTGGCGATGAGGCGGGCGTTCAGAACCGCGGTCAGCGCCCGGCGCGGCGCATCGAGCGCCGAAGTCAGTTCGGTAGAAAGTGTCGCGGGCTTTCCGGTGTACTTGCTGACCAGGTCGCGGGCCCTCCGCTCATGCGCCGGATTGCGCACCGCGAAGGCGGACGCGATGGCGAAGGCATCGACCGCCATGCCGCCGATTGCCGCATCGAGAGCCGCCACGTCGAGGGGCAACGCCTCTTCGCCATTGTGATCATGGCCGCCACCGATCAGCGCCATGGGCATGCCCGGAAACGCCTTGGCGATTCCGGTACGCTCCGCCATAGCCGGATCGAAACCGATGAGGATGACGCCGACAGCACTTCCATGGCCCTCGACCACGGCATTGGTGGCGAGCGTTGTCGACACCGAGACCAACGCGATGTCTTGGGGCCTGAGGTCCTTCGGCAGACGCGCGATGGCGGCGCGGATCGCTTCCGACACGCCGATCGACAGATCGCCCTTGGTGGTGATCGCCTTGGCGGAGGCCACGACTTTGTGGCCATTGGCTTCAATCACCGCGGCATCCGTGTAAGTGCCGCCGGTATCGACGCCGATGAGGTAGGTGGCATTCATAAATAGAACTCGCAAATTTTACTTGGTTCCCCTCCCCCTCGTGGGGAGGGAAGGCATTGCCGTCGCCGCCTCCGCCACGGCGATGGCCGTCATGTTGACGACGCCGCGCGAGGTGACGGAACCGGTGAGAATATGGGCCGGCGCCGCCGCGCCGAGCAGGATGGGGCCGACGGGCAGCGCCTCGCCGAACACCTTGACGATCTGGTAGGCGACGTTGGCCGACGAGAGATCCGGCATGACCAGCAGGTTGGCCTCGCCTTTGAGCGTCGAGGCCGGCAGCTTGCGCAGGCGCACCGCTTCGATCAGCGCCGAATCGGCCTGCATCTCGCCGTCGATTTCGAGGCCGGGACTACGCTCGCGGATGATCGTCAGTGCACGGCGCATCTTGAGGGACGACGGTGTTTCGAATTCGCCGAAATCGGAGTGATCGACCAGCGCCACCTTGGGCGCAATGCCGAAGCGCCCCACATGCGCCGCGCACTGCAGCACCGTGTCGGCGATGGCCTCGGCGGTGGGATCGGCCTGCACATGGGTGTCGGCCAGGAACACGATGCCGCGCGAGGTGATCATCAGGCTCATGGCGGCAAGCTCGCGCACGCCGGGAGCTAAACCGATGATGTCGCGGATATGGCGCAGCTTGGCGCGGTAACGGCCTTCCAGCCCGCAGATCATCGCGTCCGCCTCGCCACGCCGCATGGCGAGCGCCGCGATGACGGTGGTCGAGGTGCGCACCATGGTGCGGGCCGCATCGGGCGTGATGCCCCGCCTGCCGGCGATCTCGACATAGGTCGCCACGTAGTCGCGGTAGCGCGGATCGTCCTCCGGATTGACGATGTGGAAATCCTCGCCCGGCCGGATCGACAGCCCATAGCGCTTGAGCCTCGTCTCGATGACGGCGGGGCGGCCGATGAGGATGGGCGTGGCAATCCCTTCCTCCAGCACGACTTGCGCCGCGCGCAGCACGCGCTCGTCCTCGCCATCGGCATAGATGACGCGTTTGGGCATTTTACGCGCCGCCGCGAAAATCTGGCGCATGACGAAACCCGAGCGGAATACGAAGCGCTGCAGGCTTTCGGCATAGGCTTCCAGGTTGGCGAGCGGACGGGTCGCCACGCCACTCTCCATGGCAGCCTTGGCGACGGCGGGCGCCACCCTGAGAATGAGGCGCGGATCGAACGGCGCCGGGATCAGCGAATCCTTGCCGAACAGCCGCGTTTCCCCGCCATAGGCGCGCGCCACCACATCCGATGGCGCCTCGCGTGCGAGGCCTGCGATGGCGTTGACGGCCGCCTGCTTCATGGCCTCGTTGATGGTCGACGCCCCGACATCGAGGGCACCCCGGAAAATATAAGGAAAACAGAGTACGTTGTTAACTTGATTCGGGTAATCCGAGCGCCCGGTGCAGATCATCGCATCGGGGCGCATCGCCACCGCCGCTTCCGGCATGATTTCCGGATTTGGATTGGCCAGCGCCAGGATCAGCGGATCGCGCGCCATGGATTTCACCATCTCGGGCTTCAGCACACCGCCCGCCGAAAGTCCTAAGAAAATATCGGCGCCGGCCATGACGTCGGCGAGCTTCCGCGCTTCCGTATCTTGCGCGAAGACATCCTTCCAGCGGTCCATCAACTTCTCGCGGCCCTTGTAGACCACGCCTTCCAGATCCGCGACCCAGATGTTCTTGCGTTGGGCGCCGAGGCTGACCAGTTGATTGAGGCAGGCGAGTGCGGCGGCGCCAGCCCCCGAAGCCACGATCTTAACCGTCCGGATGTCTTTTCCGGCCAGCGTCAGCCCATTGGTGACGGCGGCGGCGACGATCACCGCCGTGCCGTGCTGGTCGTCATGGAACACCGGAATGTTCATGCGCTCGCGCAATTGCCGCTCGATCTCGAAGCATTCCGGCGCCTTGATGTCTTCGAGATTGATGCCGCCGAAAGTGGGCTCGAGTGCCGCCACCGTATTGACGAAGCCCTCAACGTCATATTGCGCCACCTCGATGTCGAAGACGTCGATATCGGCGAATTTCTTGAAGAGCACCGCTTTGCCCTCCATCACCGGCTTCGCCGCCAATGGGCCGATGTTGCCGAGGCCCAGCACCGCCGTGCCGTTGGTGATGACGCCCACCAGATTGGCCCGCGCGGTATATTTCGAAACCAGGGCCGGATCGGCATGGATCGCTTCCGAAACGGCGGCAACACCCGGCGAATAGGCCAGCGCCATGTCGCGCTGGTTGCCGAGGGGCTTGGTGGCCCGGATTTCGAGCTTCCCGGGCTTTGGCTCTGAATGATAGACCAGCGCACCCGACTTCAGGTCGCTGGAAATGGGCGTTGACATGGCGTTCCCCTCCGAAACCGGCAGGAGACAGCGATTTGCCGCGAATTGCAACAGAGGGACCGTTGGCCCCTTTCCTCCCCCAAGCTATCGCTTGG
>JANPCA010000530.1:0-4949 GCA_031430715.1 Hyphomicrobiales bacterium
CGCATCCTATCCTGCCACACCAATGATCCGGAGGAACGCCATGGCTTCCTGCGGGATTTCACCAAGACCCGCCGCGCCGGACGCCCCGGCCTACTGATCGATCCGTCCTGCAAGGTGTTCCGCCGGGGTGCCAACCAGACCTTCCACTACCACGAGGTCAAGGGGGCTGGCGGGCGCGGCAATGTGGTCAAGAATGCCGACAGCCATACCATGGAAAGTGGTGAATATGCCTGTTCGCTGTCCGGCAAGGCTGTGTCCCGCCGCCGCCAGAGCGACATCCTGCGCCAGCGCCAGCAGAGCCGCGACCAGAAGGGCAAGACCACTCAGCGCTACAACCCTCTCACCCGTCGCTACGGAGGCTGATCATGGCCAATTTTCTCAAATCCCTTCTGGGCGGCCAGAGCCGCAAGCAGAAAGTCGCCGAGTTCAACAAGATGCAGGAGGATGCCGCCGCCCGTGAGGCCGCGAAGGCCGCCATGGTCAATGCGGCGGACAGCGATCCGGCCCGGGCCGCCATGGATGCCCGCAAGCGCAAGCTGGCCATGAACAAAGGCCTTGGCGGCACCGGCGGCGGACAGCGTGGCGGAGCCGAGATGCTGTTCAAAACCCTGATGGGCTCCTGATCATGATCACCCGCGCATGGCTGATGCAACGTCACGGCGAACTGGAGGAGCTGCGCCGCAAGGAAGAGCGCCTGCTGCGCAAGATCGCGCAGTTGCTGCGCCCCGATGATGATGATTTCTCCGGCAGCGATGCCCAGACCGACGGCACCCAGCCCGAGGTGTTCGACAGCACGCCGCTCTATGCGCATTCCGATTTCGTGGCGGGCCTGTTCGGCCAGGCCATCAATCCCGCCAACCGCTGGTACGAACTGGGCCTTGAGGATCAGGACCTCGCCAAATGGAAGACGGTCAAGGACTGGCTGTGGGCCTCGACCAGCCTGACCGCGCAGTCCCTGTCACCGTCGGTGTCCAGTTTCTATCTCGAAGCACCCGCATGGTTCGCCGATCTGGGCTCTTTCGGCCTGGGCGTCATGTCGTCGGAAGAAGCAGTTGGCCAAGGCCGCATCATCGACCGCGCGCATGCCATCCGCAACTGCTACATCGACCTCGACGAATACGGTGAATGCACCACGGTTCACACCATCGAGATGGTGACGGGCCGCAATGTGCTGAAGCGCTTCCCCGGCACGGGAGGCGTGCGCGAGGACCAGTCCCGCTACAAGATCATCCATGCCTGTTTCCCCAATCCGGATTTCCGGGAAGGCAAGATGGGGCCGCAGGGCAAGCGCTTTCTGTCCGTGAAATTCTCGCCCGATATCCCCGATCTTTTCAAGACGAGCGGCTATTACGAGTTCCCCTATTTCGTGCCGATGTGGTCGCGCCGGGCTGGCAGCGTCTGGCCGCGCGGGCCGGGCCATCTCGTGCATCCGGACGCTTCGACACTGCAGGAATTTCGCCGTTCGGAACTGACAGCCGCCGCTTTTGCCGCCGATCCCATCCGCCTGATCAGCGCCGATGCGGATTACCGCATGTCGGATTTTTATCCCGGCAACATGCTTGCGGGCGGCATGGACCTGAACGGCAGGCCCACGGTGCAGGCGCTGAACATGGGCGGGCAGCTGCAGATCAGCCTCGACCAGTCGAACCAGCTCAGGGCCGCCATCAAGGAAGCCTTCCATTTCTCGATCCTGCAACTGATCAACCGGCCCCAGATGACGGCCACGGAAGTCATGGCGTTCGATCAGGAAAAACTGCGCCTGCTTGCGCCGTCGCTGGTTCGCATCCAGGCGCATGGCCTCACGCCGCTGGTCGCGCGCCGCTTCAGGCTGCTGGAGCGTGCGGGTCAGCTTCCGCCGCCGCCGCCTGAACTGCTGAACAAGCCGATCGCCATCAACTATGTCTCGCCGCTGGCCAAGCAGCAGCTGGTGCAGCAGGGCCGCAACGTCATGAACTGGATCGGCGCACTGGGCCAGATGGCGCAGGTCACCGGGCGGTCCGACGTGATGGACAATCTTGATCTGGACGATGCCGCCATGGTGCTGCACGACGCCATGGGCGTGCCGCCGTCCGTTCTGATGGACCAGAAGAAACGCGATCAGGCGCGCGAAGGCCGCAACCAGATGCAGGCGCAGCAGATGCAGCTGGAGCAGCAGGGCCAGCAGGTCAAGATCGCCGCCGAGGCCAGCCATGCGGCACAGGCCCAGAGCGCCGCCAGCCAGAGGCAGGCCTGAGCCATGAAGCGCTGGAGCATCGAACCCTGGCGTGTCTGGTTCCGTGGCCTGTGGCCGCATGCCCAGATACGCCGCCGCGTCACGGCGGAGTATGCCGATCTCGGCAAGCTCACCTATGTGCTGGCCGACATCGCGGCGCGCGGCGCGATCAACACGCCGGTGCATGTGCCGGGTGATCCGTATTCGACCGCGTTCAACGATGGTCGCCGCAGCCTTGCGAACGAAATCATCGAATTGGCCAAGATCGATCCGGAGCGTCTGCGCCGGATCGTGGAAGATCAACCAAAACCTGATCCGTTCAAAGCGTAACCCAACTTCACCCCAAACCATGAGAGAGAACCATGGCTGACTATACACAGGCAGGCGCTTCGGGCGCTGATACCGCAGCAGGCGCTTCGGGCGCTGACACCCTTGCAGGCGGTGACGCTGGAGGCGCTGATACAGCCGCCGGAGGCGGAGCTGGCGCTGACACCCTTGCCGGTGGCGGCGCGCAGGACCCCTGGTATTCCAACCCGCTCTTTGCCCTGGAGCAGGACGACAAGGATTATCTGGCCACGAAAAACCCCGCCAGCCTGAAAGACACTGTCGCCAACCTGCGCAGCTTCGAGCGCCAGGCGCGCGACCGCAATGCTGTCGGCCTGCCCCAGCCCGAGCGCGTGCTGGAATGGGATGGTTTCGAGAAACTGGGCCTGCCCAAGGACATCAAGAACTATGCCCTGAAGCTCGACGGGGTGGAAGGCTACGAGCCCGCCGAATGGAAAGGCCTGATGGATGTTCTGACGCCCGCATTGCACGGCGCGAAGGTCCTGCCGCAGCAGGCGGAACTGGTGGTCAAGGCGCTGGCCAAATTCGGCCATGATCTGAAAACGTCGCTCGATACCGCCTCCGACAAGGCGGTGAAAGACAACGATCTGCGCCTGCGCGGTGAATGGGGCCGCGACTACGACAAGAACAAGGCTTTGTCGCAGCGCGCCATGGCTGTTCTCGGTGTTGCCGAGAAAGACCAGACCACACTGGATGCCATCCTCGGCCATGCCGAGATGATCGAGATGTTCCACAAGATCGGCGGCATGCTGTCGGAAGACCAGATGGACATCAGCAAGGACACGGCAGGGCAATTGACACCGGACGGCGCGCGCGGCGAGCGCATGCGCCTTGAGGCCGACAAGGATTTCATGGCGTCCCTGAAAGACCCGGCGCACCGCCTGCACCAGATCAACAGCAAGCGCCGTTCCGACCTGATTGCCATCGAGAGCAAGCGATCTGTTGCGTAATCCTCTCTCCCACCAACCGAAGGAACCACATCCATGGACCCGAACGACCCTGTTGCCGCCGCCAAGACTGAAGCGGCCCGCATCATTGCCGAAGCCAACGCCGAAGCCGCAAAGATCACGGCGGGCGCGACCCCGCCCGATCCGCAGGCCGCCGCCAAGGCTGCCCTCGACGCCGAGGAAGCCGAAAAGCTCAAGGCCAAGGCCGAGCACGAACGCCAGATCAAAGCGGCTGAAAAGGCCGGTCTGGCCGACAGCAACAAGGCGCTCACGCTGGGTGATTTGTAGCACTGCCACAAATGCGGCTTGACAAATGACGCAAATCAGCAAACCCATGGGCGCATCGCAAGGTGCGTCCTTTTTCGCACACGATGCCCGCTACCTCCTCTTGCGATGGAGGCCCGGCTGCAGGGTGAAAGCTCACCCGCCGACCGCAGGCGTTAATCGATAGGCAGGCCCGCTCGCAAGAGCCGCTACCTGGCCGAAACTGAACCCTTCCCGTTCAATGTTTCAGCCCAGGAGCCCATCATGGCCTACGGTGATATGACTACCGCACATCGTTATGAATATAACGAGAACGTCAAACTTGCATTCCAGCAGAAGAAGTCCCGCCTCGGCCAGGCCTTCTCGATGCAGCCCAATCTCAAGGGCAAGCTCGCGCAGGCCATCGAATTGATCGGCGCAACCGAAGCCGTCGAAGGCGGCGGTCGCGGTGAAGACAGCCCGCACATCGAGCCCCGCACAGAACCCGTCTTCATCCAGCCGCTCCAGCGTGAATGGGGTATTCTGCTTGAGCGCGAAGACGACATCAAGCGCATCATCTCCTACCAGTCGATCCATGTGCAGGGAGGAGCCGCAGCCTTTGTCCGCGCCTTCGACCGCATCCGCGCCGCCGCGCTCTTCGGCCCGCGTCGTGTCGGCCAGGACGGCCTCACCATCGAAGCCTACAACAACCCCAACGGCACCGTGCCCGTCAACTACCAGCAGGGCGGCGGCGGCTCCAACTCGGGTCTCACGCTGCAGAAGATCATCAGGGCCATGGCGCTGCTGTCGCTGAACGAGGACATGGAGGATGATGAAATCTACATGGCCATCAGCGTGCAGCAGATGGAAAACCTGTTCAACCTGCTGCAGTTCCAGTCATCCGATTTCCGCCGCGAGAACAAGGCCGTGCTCGATGACAAGGAGCGCACCGTGCACTCCTTCATGGGCTGCAACTTCATCCGCGTTCCCAACTCCTTCCTGCCCATCACGGCGCTGGTCCGCCAGTGCGCGATGTGGATGAAGACGGGCATGCATGAAGCGCCGTTCATGGATCTGGAAACAAACATCGGGCCGAACCCCAACAAGAAGTTCCGCCAGCAGATCTACATGGAGGCCTATTTCGGTTCCACCCGCTCCGAAGACAGCCGCGTTGTCAGCGTCTTCTGCCTCGAAAGCTGATT
>JANPCA010000531.1:0-1618 GCA_031430715.1 Hyphomicrobiales bacterium
GCGGTGAAGAAGGTGCAGTTGCCGATGCGCGTGTCGTTCTTCGCCGCGCAGTAGGCGAGGGTGGCAGCCATCAAGGTGCCGCCGATGCAGTAACCGATGGTCGAGACCTCGCGCGTGCCGATCGCAGCCTCGATGGCGTCGACCGCGGCCAGCGGGCCTTCGAGCATGTAATCCTCGAAGCTCTTGTGGCGCAGGCGCGCATCGGGATTGACCCAGGAGATCACGAACACCGTGAGCCCCTGATCGACGCACCATTTGACGAAGGACTTTTCCGGCGTGAGATCGAGCACATAGAACTTGTTGATCCACGGTGGACAGATCAGCAAAGGCGTCTTCAGCACGCTCGGCGTTGACGGCGCGTACTGAATGAGCTGCATCAATTCGTTTTCGAAGATCACCTTGCCGGGGGTAACCGCGAGATTGCGGCCCACCTCGAACTTGCCGGCGTCCGACTGCCGGATTTTCAGATCGCCGCCGCCGGCCTCGATGTCCTCGGCCAGCATGTGCATGCCGCGCGCAAGGTTCTCGGCGTTGGAGCCGAGCGTCTCGCGCAACAGCTCCGGATTGGTCAGCACGAAGTTCGACGGCGAGAGCGCGTTGGTGACCTGTTTGACGTAGAACTCGGCCTTCTGCCGGGTGTGCGGGTCCAGGCCCTCGGCGCCCTGCACCAAGTGGTCCGCCCAATTGGTGCCGAGCAGGTAAGCCTGCTTCACGAAATCGAAGAATTGATTCGACGACCATTCCGGATCGGCGAAGCGCCGGTCCTTCGGGTCGGGCGCGATCACCGGGCCGACCTCCTCGCCGGACATACGCCGGGCCGCGGCGCCCCAGAGGTCGAGGTAGGCGCGCCCGAGCCGGGATTGCAATTCGACGGCCCGGTTCGGATCGGACAGCCAGTAGCTGCCGACCTCGCCGAGCGTCTTGACCATGTCGTTGACCTCGTCGGACAGGCCAGTCTCGATCCGGCCCGCCTCGCGCGGCTTCATGTAGGCCGCGAGCGCCTTGCCGCCTTGCTCGACCATGCGCGCAAGATTGTTGGCAAACGCCTCGACATCGACGGCGCTGACCGTTGCGGGTGCTGGCGGAACATCGTTCTTCATGGTCACCCCGCCGTCTCCCAGGTCTCAGGGCCGCTGCCTGTTAACCGGTCGCCGGCTCGATTCTGCACGATCCTTGCTTTGGACATATTGCCCGCATACGGCAATTCCAGATCAATATATTGAATTTACGCCGATTTCACGCTTGATGCCCAATCCTTGAGATTGGGGCGTATGCTGTCTTGAGTGCTCGGGGCCGGTCGGGGACCTATGGAACGGAACAAGTCCGCAGCGCGCAGCAAGGACGCCTCCCGGCGCCCGGCGTCGATGCGCGCGTTCCGTCTCGCCACCGCAGCCTTGGCCATCATGGTCGCCGCCGGTCTTTCCGGTTGCGCCGGGATTTCGCAGAAATTCGCCGACGGCGCCTCGCAGGCGCCGGGCATCGGCCTGCCGGCCAACGCGCCGGCGCGTCCGACCGCTGCGCCGCTCTTTCCGGCGGTCCATGACATTCCGCCCCCGCGCAACAGCGTGGTGCTGACCAATTTCGAGCAGCAGAAGCTGGAAGACGATCTGGTTGCGGC
>JANPCA010000532.1:0-3294 GCA_031430715.1 Hyphomicrobiales bacterium
CCTTCGGCGAGCGGGCGCCGGCGGGGGGCTATGCGCCGGGCTTTACATTCGACAACTACCTGAACATTCCGGCGCGCGGCAAAGCCTTCCTCAACACGCTGACACTCGCTCCCATCGGCACGCTGCTCACCGCCATCATCGCATTTCCGATGGCCTATTTTTTGGCTTTGAAAGTCTCGCCCAAATGGCGCGTGGTGCTGCTGATCCTGGTTATGGCGCCGTTCTGGACGAGCCAATTGCTGCGCTATTATGCCTGGATCATGATCCTCGGCTCCAAGGGCATTCCATCCTGGCTGGCCTGGGCTGGCTTGGGCGATTGGCGTCTCATCAACACACCATGGGCGGTGCTGATCGGTGCCGTCTACGGCTTCCTGCCGGTCATGGTGCCGCCTATTTATGTGAGCCTGGAAAAGCTCGACAAGCGCTTGCTGGAGGCTTCCGCCGATCTTGGCGCCACGCCGCTGCGCACCTTCTTCCAGGTGACGCTGCCTTTAGCCATCCCCGGTGTCGCTACCGGCTCCATGCTGGTCTTCATCCTGCTGATGGGCGATTATATTCTGCCGCAGTTCCTAGGCGGCGGCAAAGTCTTCTTCATCGGCAACGCGCTGGTCGATCTCTTCCTGCAATCGCGCAACTGGCCTTTCGGCGCCGCTGTATCGGTGGCGCTGGTCGTCATCATGTTCGTCACCATCTATTTCTACATGCGCTTCGTGCTCGGCAAAACCGACACGCGCCGCGCCGCGATGGTATGACCATGCGTCTTTATGCAGTTCTTATTTATATCTTTCTCTACGCGCCAATCGCGCTCATCGCCGGCTTCTCGTTCAATTCCGGAAAATATGCCATGGACTGGCAGGGCTTCTCGCTCGAGTGGTATGGCAAGGCCTTTTCCAATCCGCTGATCACCGAGGCGCTAGTCACGAGCCTCACCATCGCCTTGATGACCGCGTTCATCTCGGCGGCGTTCGGCACCATGGCTGCCCTGGGTCTCGAGCGCACGTCAGGCTGGGTGCGGGTGACCTTCGACGCGCTGATCTACATCGCCATCATGGTGCCGGGCATCGTCATCGGCATCTCGACGCTAATCGCCTTCGTGACCCTGTTCGATCTGATCAACCCCTTTTTCATCGCCGCCTGGAACTGGAAGATCGAGATGGGGGTGTGGACGGTGATCGCCGCCCACGTGCTGTTCAATATCGCGGTCGTGGCATTGCTGATCCGCGCCCGGCTGCAAGGCATGGACCGCAGTCTCGTCGAGGCCTCGGAAGATCTCTACGCGACGCCATGGGGCACGTTCCGGCAGGTGGTGCTGCCGCTGCTGGCGCCGTCGATTCTCGCCGGCTTCCTGCTGGCCTTCACGTTTTCATTCGAGGATTTCATCATCGCTTTCTTCGTGGCGGGACCCAACGTGACGCTGCCGATCTATGTCTTCTCCTCGATCCGCCGCGGCGTCACGCCGGAGATCAACGCGGTGGGCACGGTGATGCTGCTGTCGACCTTCGCGTTGCTGATCGTGGCGCAGGTTATTCTTCAGCGGGGGCAGAGGACGGCCCGGACTGGCTGATCAGTCGAGATAGCGCTTCTTCAAATGCGCCTCGAAATATTTGGCGCTCAATGCTTCTCCCGTTGCCTGGCGCATCAGGTCGGGCGTTGAAAGTGTCGAGGCCCTTGACCAAATATTTCTGCGGCGCCAATCGTTAAGGCCTGTGAAATCGCCACGGGCGATATCGCCGCTCAAATCGGGCAGGCTGCGTTCCGCCGCCGCCCATTGCTGGGCCGCCATCATCGCTCCAAGCGTGTAACTTGGAAAATAGCCGAAGGCGCCGGACGGCCAATGAACATCCTGCATGGGTCCGTCCTTCGGATTGTCGATGGTCGAGAGGCCGAGATAGTCGCGCATCTTCTGGTCCCAGACTTCCGGCACGTCCTTCGCCGCGAGCTTGCCCTCAATCAGATCCTGCTCGATCTCGAAGCGCAGGATGACATGCAGCGGATAGGTCGCCTCGTCGGCCTCGACGCGGATCAACCCGCGCTCGATATGGTGGACATGGGCCAGCATATCGTCTTCGTCCCACCCCTCGAAATGATCCGTACCCAGATGGGTTCTGGCCAGGGGCAGGGCGAAGCGCCAGAAGGCGGCGGTGCGCGACACCTGCATTTCCTGGAACAGGCTCTGGCTCTCATGGGCGGCCATGCCGCGCGCCTTTCCTGAAGGCCAGTGCGGCCAGTCCTTGGGCAGGCCCTGTTCATAGAGGCCGTGCCCGGTCTCGTGCAGGATGCCCATCAGGGCCGAAAGGAACTCGTGACTGTTGTAGCGCGTCGTCATGCGCACGTCGGCCGGAACGCCGCCGCAGAAGGGATGATGCGAGATATCGAGGCGGCCATGTTCGAAGTCGAAGCCGATGGCCCGCATCAGCGCGAGGCCGAGGGTCTTCTGCTTCTCGATGGGAAACTCCGCCGTGAATGCCCTGGCGGGCGTCCTGGCGCGGCGCCGCGCTTGAGCCTCCAACGCTTGCGGAATAAAATCCTTGAGGAAGGATTTCAGATCGGCGAAGACGCGGGCGATCCCGGCCTGGCGGCTGCCCGGATCATATTGCTCGATCATGGCGTCATAGGGGAAAAGCCCGAGCACGGCGGCGCGCATCCGCGCCTCCTCGCGGGCCATGGCCACGATGCCTTCGAAGGCGGGAAGGAAGACCTTCCAATCGCCTTCGGGCCTGAGCGCGCGCCACAGTTGCTCGGAGCGGATGCGGGCGCTGACCTGGGCGCTGACGAAGCCGGAAGACAGGCAGGTGAGGTTGATGTAGACGCGCTTGAACTCGCGCAGCGCCACCCCTTGCGCTTCGTCCAACTCCTCCATCTCGGCTGCGGCAATCCATTCCGCAACATGGGGTGAGGAGGCCATTTCATGATACATGCCGGCTAGCGTTCCCATGGCCTCGGCGCGCTTGCCGCCGCCGCCCGGCGGCATGCTGACGGCCTCGTCGACACTGAGCATGGCCTGCGCATGCTCAAGCGCCTCGAGCTTGCGGTTCAGTTCATCGAGCTTGGCGAAGGACATGGGGCTCACACGTGGCCGAGCGTTTTGATTTTCGAGGTATCGACCGTCTGCTCGGCGACCCAGAGATCATGGGTGGATTGCATGTTCAGCCACAGCCTTGCACCGTTACCAAACAGCTTTCCCATACGCACCGCCATCTGTGGTGTCACGGGCTGACGGCAATTGAGAATATCGTAGAGCGTCTGCCGCGAAATACCGAGCAATGAGGCGATTTCGCTCTTGCTCAAGCCGAT
>JANPCA010000533.1:0-5460 GCA_031430715.1 Hyphomicrobiales bacterium
TGCTTGAGCCGCCGGGGATCGGCGCGCACAACCGGAGCCTGGCCATTGCCGGCGGCGAGGACTTCAATGCTCCTTCCCCGTGCGAAAGTCTTCGCCTCCTGCACGACTTCGGAAATAAACGGCACGAGTCTGAGTGGACGATACTCGAAACGAACGTCGTCGGCCTCGGAGCGCGCAAGGAACAGCAAGTCATCGATCAGATGACCCATATCGGCTGAATAGGCGGCGATTCTCGCGAGGGTCTCGCGATATGTCGCCTCGGACTTCGCCCTGCCCCGAAGTGTAACCTCGGCCTCGCCGCGCAGTGCCGTCAACGGCGTCTTCAACTCGTGACTGATGTCGGCGAGGAAATTCACGCGCCTAAGGTCGATTGCTTTCAGTTGCAGGATTGCTTCGTCAAGCTCGGCGGTCCGTTCCGCCACGATGCCTTCGAGGTTGTCCCGGGCAGCGACCAGTTCATGCCTTTGCCGTTGTAGTTCTTCTGCCATCGCGTTGAAGCGGCCGGCCACGAAACCGAATTCGTTGCGGACCGCGTAGCCGATCCGGTGATCGAGATTGCCGCGCTTTATCTCCAATGCACCGTCGGCGAGCGCGGTGATTGGCCGGATCAGCATTCGGGAGTACAAATATCCCGCGCCAAGCGATATCACCACCAACACAGCAACCAATATTGTCGAACCAGTAACCAGCCGTTCCATGACGCGTTGTGCTTCGCCATCGGCCGCCGCTACCTCCGCGCGCTCTTCGTCAACAGCAGCGGCAACGAGCGTTTGAAATTCCGAGTCGAGTTGATTTTCGATTTCCGCCCGGAACACCCTAATTGCCTCATCGCCGTGACCTTGCTTGTCAAGCAACAAGACGCGTTCAGCCGCACGGTCGATCTGCCGGAACAGCCGTTCCATGTCAGCGACGCGCGACAATTGCCGATCTTCCCGGCGCTCGTCTTCCGGACCCTCTGCCGAGGCAATTTCGAGCCGCGAGCGATTGAGCAGATTTGCGATCGAAGCACTGGTCTGGCCGCGGGCGCTGATAAATTCCTGGCGTTCGGCTTCGCCTATCAACAAGAGCTCGGCAATCTGTTCGGAAAAGCGGTTGCTATCCACAGCCAATTGCAATGAGGCCTCAAGCTGCAGCCGGGACAATGCCGACTTCGCGAGATGATCGTTAGCCGCCCGAATGGATAGGAAAGTGACCGCCGCCATGGCCACTGTCACGGTCGCCATGACAAACAGAAAAATCCAAATTCGCAGCTTGATCGTCATTACCGCTTTCAACCGCCGGCCTGGCGATTATGATGCTTCGCGCCAACCCTGCCGATTGTCCAGCCTCGTTCGCCCGCTGTGGCGAATCTAATGAATTTCTAATCGATGGTCCTCACCGTTTCACCCGCCGTGGACCAGCGCGGTCCTGGCCGATGATTGCCCTACTTCTTCAGCTTGAGCGCGATAAACCGCATTTCGCCCTGTTTGCCGCCCTTGGCCACGAGCAGCAGGATCGAGGACTTGCCGGCCTTGGTGGCCTCCTCGATGCGGGTGGAAATGTCGGATGCCCCCTGCACTTCCTTTTCGCCGGCCTCGGTGATGACGTCGCCGGGTTCGAGACGCTTGTCGGTGGCGGGCCCTTCCTTGGCAACCTCGGTGATGACCGCACCCTTCAGATCGGCATCGATCGCATATTTGGCGCGGAGCTCATCGGTCATCGAGGACACCGACATGCCGAGCACCGTGACGACGGCGGGTGCCGCGGGTGCGGCGGGCGCCGTTGGATCGGCGGACGCCAGTTTCTCGCTGTCCTCAAGACGGCCGACTTCGGCCATGATGTTCATTTCCTGGCCCTTTCGCAACAGCTTCACGGGCACCTGCTTGCCGATCTCGGTCTCCGCCACGACCTTTGGCAGGTCGCGCATGGAATTGACCGGGCGGCCGTTGAATTCGATGATCACGTCGCCGGGCTGGATGCCGGCCTTCTCGGCGGGGCCCGCCGCCGTGACATCGGCCACCAGGGCGCCATGGGGCTTGCCCAGATTCATGCTCTCGGCGATATCGCCCGTCACCGCCTGGATCTTGACACCGAGCCAGCCGCGCCGCGTCTCGCCATACTTGATCAATTGGTCGACGACATTGCGCGCCGTGTTGGAGGGCACCGAGAAGCCGATGCCGACGGAACCTCCCGACGGCGAGAAGATTGCCGTGTTGATGCCGACCACGTCGCCCTTGAGATTGAACAGGGGGCCTCCCGAATTGCCCTTGTTGATGGCGGCGTCGGTCTGGATATAGTCGTCATAGGGCCCGGCATTGATGTCGCGGTTGCGCGCCGAGACGATACCTAAAGAGACTGAGCCGCCCAGTCCGAAGGGATTGCCGATGGCCATCACCCATTCGCCGATGCGCAGCTGGTCGCTGTCGCCGAAGCGCACCATGGGCAGCGGCGTCTCGGGCTTGACCCGCAGCACGGCGAGGTCGGTCTTGGGATCGCGCCCGACCAGTTCCGCCTTCAGCACCGTATCGTCCTGCATGTGAACTTCGATGGTCTCGGCACCCTCGACCACATGGTTGTTGGTGACGATGAGGCCCGAGGCATCGATCACGAACCCTGATCCCATCGAGGTCATGGTCCGCGGCTGCCCGCCGTCTCCCGGCTGGCGCTTCAGGAACTCGTCGAAGAAATCCTTGAACGGCGCGGAATCGGGTGAATCGGGCGTGGCAGGTGACGGCGTGGCACTGGCCGATTTCGACTCGATGGTGATCTCGACGACAGCCGGCAGCAGCCGATCGGCCAGGTCGGCCACGGACGGCAGCTCCTGCGCCATCGCCGGCGGCACGGACACCGGCCCCAGGACCATGAAGCTCAAGCCCAGCGCCGCTGCCGCCGGGCGCAATGCCAACCACCGTCCGATCATTTCAACCGTCTCCAAAACCCAAGCCGTTCAGGCAAACACGCCGCGCACCAGCCAGACGATCGCCACGCCCAGCGCCACGGCGGCAACGCCTGCCACCCGCAACTGGTCGTCCGAAAGCCTCTGAAGTGCAAGTAACATCCGCTTCAACTGCCCCGGAACCAAGGCATAAAGAAGGCCCTCGATCACACAGACGAAACCGAGGGCCATCAGGATATCCTCGATCATTGCGGCTTGGGCGCATCCGTGTTCGGAGCCTGGGTTCCGAAATAGCGGAAGAAGTCGGAACTGGGGTCGAGCACCATCGTGCTGCCGCGGCCCGCCAGGCTCTTCGCATAGGCCTGCATGGAACGGTAGAAGGAATAGAACTCCGGGTCCTTCTGGTAGACCTCGGCAAACACCCGGGCCCGCTCGGCATCGCCGTCGCCGCGGATGATTTCCGACTGGCGGTTGGCTTCCGACACCATCTCCACGGCCTTGCGGTCGGCTTCGGCCTTCATGCGGAGGTTGGTGGCGTTGCCCTTGCCGCGCAGATCCTGGGCTTCCGCCAGACGCTCCGACTTCATGCGCTCATAGGTCGCCTCCAGCACTTCCTTCATCAGGTCGGTTCGCCTAATGCGGACATCGACGATGTCGATGCCGAGCAGCAGCGCTTCGCCGCGCACCTGGTCGCGGATTTCGCGCATCATCACGTCGCGGTCCTTCGACAGTGCGGCTTCGAAGGTGCGCTTGCCGTAGGTCTGGCGCAGCGCCGCGTCGAGACGGGTCTCGATCCGCGCCCTTGCCAGATCGAGATCGGCGCCGACCGTTTCGCGGAACTTCTGGGCATCCATGATGCGGGCCAGCGTCACCGTGTCGACCAGGTAGCGCTGCTTGTCGGAGACCTGCACCGCCTTGTCGTCGGAGTTCCACATGAAGGTGCGGTCCTCGATGGTGACGATTTCATCGGCGAAGGGCAGCTTCAGATAGAGGCCGGGTTTTTCGACGATGCGGTTGACCTGGCCGAAGCGGACGACCAGCGCCTTCTTGCGTTCGTCGACCGTGAACACCGCCATGTAGAAAAGCACGAGCAGGCCCGCGAGGACCGCGATCGTCAGGGTTTTCATCGTCGACATTATGGTGTCTCTCCGGGAGGTTTCGGCTGCTGAATGGCGGGCAGCGGCAGATAGGGAACGACCCCCTGGCCATCCTTGCCCCTGTCGATGATCACCGGGTTGGAGGTGCCGATGACCTGCTCCATGGTTTCAAGGAACAGGCGTTCACGGGTCACGTCCTTGGCCTTGGTATATTCGATCAGCACCTTGTCGAAGCGCGCCGCCTCGCCCTGGCTTTCGGCGATCACCCGGGCCTTATAGCCCTTCGAGTCCTCGACGATCTTGGCCGACTGGCCCTCGGCGCCGCGCAGCTTGGTGTTGGAATACTGCTCGGCCTCGTTGATCAGGTTCTGCTGGTTCTGCTTGGCGCGCTGCACTTCCTCGAACGCATCGAGCACCTGGGCCGGCGGATCGACGTTTTCGAGCGCGATGCCGGTGATCTGGATGCCGGCGTTGTAGCTGTCGAGGGTGCGCTGGACAATCTCGAGAACCTGATCCTGGATGGCCAGGCGCCCCGTGGTGAGCGCGTCGTCGGCCTGGGTGCGCCCGACGATCTCGCGCATGGCGCTCTCGGCCACGGCGCGCACCAGATTTCTCTGGTCGGCGATGTTGAACAGGAACAGCTTAGGGTCGGCGATCTTCCACAACACCTTGAACTTGATGTCGACCATGTTCTCGTCGCCGGTCAGCATCAGGCCCTCGTCGCCCGAATCGCCGATCGGCGTCTGATTTTCGGCCGCCACCGGCAGCAGTTCCATCTTCTCAATGGGCCACAAGGCGAAATGCAGGCCCGGTGTCGCGATGCGCGCCGAGGCGCCGAGCCTCAGCACCATGCCGCGCTCGTCCGGCTGGACCTGGTAGATGCTGTTGTAGATGACGAAGGCGCCAAACAGGACGATCGGCAGAAGCCATGAGAATCGCCCGCCGCCAGTGGGCAGCACCTGCTTCAGCTTGTCCTGGCCGCGCCGGATCAGATCGTCGAGATCGGGGGGCGTGGGGCCACGCCCGCCGCCACCGTTCGGCCGCCTCGGGCCCTGGCCCCATGGACCTTGATTTCCGCCACCGCCTTCGGAATTCCACGGCATACATATCACCTTTGTGTCGAGCGTGAGATTGCCATGCGATATAGGTAGGCGGCACGGCAATGTCCACGGGATTAGAAAGGTTTATCCTTTGGCACCCGGTCGAGCACGCGCAAGGTGAATGACGCGCTGTCTTTGGGGCCAGCCGCATGGACCTCGCGCCAGACTTCGACCCACGCGGCGGGGTCGACCTCCGGAAAGCCGGTGTCGCCCACCGCATCGGCGTCCACCTCGGTCAGATAAAGACGGTTGGCGAGAGGCCAGAAAAGCCGGTAGATTTCGCCGCCACCAATGACGGAAACCTCTGGGGAACCAGCGCAAAGTTCCAGCGCTTCAGCCGGACCAGCCACCACGCCGGCCCCGTCTGCGCTATATCCTTCCTGCCGCG
>JANPCA010000534.1:0-4431 GCA_031430715.1 Hyphomicrobiales bacterium
GTGACGGGCACCGTCGTGGCCGCCTCGGTCGACGAGCTTCATTCGGGCGTGAGCAATGTGACCAAGGAAACAGCGCTCACCGAGAAGGGCGAAAAGGTGAAGGGCCGCGGCGACAAGCCCAATATGCACGACACGCTGACCGGCTCGGACCCCATGGGCATGTATTCGACGGCGGGCGGCGACACGACCTGCAAGAACTGGACGAGCAACGCTGATGGCTCGGCCATCGTCGGCCACCATGACCGCATGGGCCTGAAAGACACGCGGCACATGAAGTCGTGGAATTCCGCCCACGGCTCGGCGGGCTGCGCCCAGAAAGCGCTGGTCAAGACCGGCGGCGCCGGTCTGTATTATTGCTTCGCGGCGGAATAGGATATTTTTCCCCTCTCCCCTCGGGGGAGAGGGTGTCAGCGTTCGAACACCACCCGCCCATCGCAGATGGTGGCGTTGACTTTGACCGCGCCCATCGCCGCCGCTGGGGTGCGTTCGAGATCGCTGTCAAGCACGATGACGTCGGCCAAGTAGCCTTCCTTCAACATGCCTTTGCGGTCCTCCATGAACTCCATATGGGCGCCGGCCAGCGTGAAGGCGTGGAGCGAGTCCGCCAGCGACTGGGCCTGGGAGGTGCAGTCGCGGCGCAAGGGCTTGGCGGTCATGGCCGCCTGGATGCCCAAGAACGGATTGAGCGGCGCAATCGGCCAGTCCGACGAGAAAGCCACCATGGCACCGGTGTTGCGGATCATCTGCCATGGATAGGCAAAGGGTAGCTTGGCGCCAACCCGGCTCAGGATCGGCTCGTGCGGATTGCCCGGCACGCCGACGCCGGCGATGGGTTGCAGGGAAGCGACGAGGCCCAGCTCCTTCAATCGCGGAATATCGGCGGGATCGATCAGTTCGATATGCTCGATGCGGTGGCGCGAGTCGCGCGGGCCATTGGCCTTCCGCGCCGCCTCGTAGCCATCAAGGGTGCGCCTGACGCCGCCATCGCCGATGGCATGGACGCTGATCTGAAGCCCCTGGGCATCGATGCGGGTGGCCAGCGCGTTGAACGCTTCGGGCGAGAACAGCGGTGCGCCCTTGTTGCCGGGGTGGCCGGGATAGTCGTCGATCATCAGCGCTGTCAGCGTTTCCAGCACGCCGTCAATGAAGATCTTGACACGGCCCGAATGCAGCATGGCGCCCTGATAGTTATGCCGCATGGCGACGGCCTCATCAATGCGGCCGATGTCGAACGTGTTCTTCTGGTGGAAAGGCATCTCGACGCGGGCGTTCATTTCGCCATTGTCGAGCAGGCTTTTCAACACTTCGAGCTGATACCAGTTGCCGTCCATGTTGTGCATGGAGGTGATGCCGAGGGCATTGGCATGGGCGATGCCGGCCTTCATGAATTCGCGGTCGGCGGCGCGCTGGGCGGGCGTGGCAGGCGGCACCGGGTTCTCGCCGGCCGTCATGCCCAGCCACTCGCGCCCGGCGGTGGGGGTGAGCGCCTGCACCAGCATGTAGGCGGCTGGTTCGCGCAATTCGCCGGTCGCCAAACCTTGCGCGTCGAGCACGATCTCGTTGCCGATGGGAAGCTTGGCGCCGCGCATGATGCCGGCCATTTCAAGCGCCTTGGTGTTGGCCCACATGGTGTGATGGTCGAAGCAACCCATGATCAAAGGGACGCCGGGCACGATGCGGTCGAGGAGCTGGCGGGTGATCGGGACACCGTCGCCGAAGGCGGTATGCGTGATGCCGTTGGCCACCACCACGGATTCGACCCGATGCCTTTTGCGATATTGAGAAACTGATTCCAGTATCGCATCGAAACCATTGATTCCATTAAGATTCAGAGTGCCGAGTTCGACCGCGCCGCCGAACAGGTGGACATGGCCTTCGATGATACCCGGCATGACGGTCTTCATCTCGGCGTCGATGATCCGTGTGTGATGCCCGTGCAGCACCGCCATGTCGCCGCGCGTGCCAACCTTGATGATGCGGTTGCCGGCGATGGCCACGGCGTCGGCGCGCGGGCGGTTGGCGTCGATGGTGAGAACCCTGGCATTGGTGATGATGAGATCGGCGGAGATCATGGTCACGTCCTGTTGACGCTTTCGAAATTGCCCGCTTGACGAGGGCGGGGCAAGGGGCCAACTTAATGATGTTGTCAACAGTTGAAAGGGGGTGATCCGATGTCGAGTGAGTCACGCATGTTTGGAGCGCACCTCGTGCGGATCGTCAGCCTCACGGGAGTGAAGGACTGACGTTCACGGATTGAGGGATGCTGGCAAACGCATCTCACGGGAAAGGCCGCCAAACAGGGCGGCCTTTTCTTTTATGGGTCTCGCTTCTGGTCCAGTCTGCGTACGCGCACGCCATCGCTCTTCACAATCGTCACACACCTGTCCTTATGCCGCTGGTCAGCAATTGCTTCGAGCGTCTTTGTAATTTGGCCCTGCAGTCCACCCATGGGCAACCGCAGGAAGATGACTCCAAGCAGTTTCGGATGGGCATTGGAGACAATCGACGAGACCAACCTCTTGTCGAACGTCAACAGGTGCCGTTCCGTTTCGATTGCCAAATCCAGGACTTTGAGATCGTCAATACCTTGGTGTGTTTCGGCAATCCACACCACATCGAGGCCGGCCGCCCTTAAGGCAGCAACAAGAAGGCCGGTGACATTCTCATCGGCCAGTATCCGCATGGTTCAAGCAGCTGTCGTCAGTTCGAAGTCTTCGACAACCACATCTCGCGCAAAGGCGATGCAGGCCAACACGTCTTCACGAGTAATGTGGGGATAACTCTCAAGTACTTGGGCCTCTGACCAGCCATCGGCCAGCAAGCTCAAGATCAGTTCAACGCTGATACGGGTGCCGCGGATGGCCGGTTTGCCACCCAGAATGCCCTTTGTACTTGTGATACGGTCGGCCAACCGCGCTTCCATGATCGTGCTCCGTTAGTGGCTCAGAATAACATCAAGGCCGTCAAGACGCTAGGACCCTTCCGAGAGCTGTCCGCCGTTTGGAGATATGAAGTCCAGGCAGCTCTTCAGTAGCAATGCCAACCCTCCCACGGAGACCACAATCCACAGCAGTCGTTTCCATGGCCTGGTTCTGGAGGGCATTTGTGGGGCGGAGTTTCGGCCTTCGGTCTCGCTCACGCCTTCAGCACTTCCATCTGGATGGGGCCTTCGGCTCTTCCGTGGATGAACTGGTCGACGTAAGCATTGCCGCTCGTATCAATCGTCCTGGCCGGGCCCTGCCACAGGATGACGCCCTTGTGGATCATGGCGATGTCATCGGCGATCTTGCGGGCGCTCGCCATGTCGTGGGTGATGGAGATGGTCGTCGCCCCTAAGCGCTTCACGCAGTCGACGATCAAGTTGTTGATGACGTCGGCCATGATCGGATCAAGCCCGGTGGTCGGCTCGTCGAAGAAGATGATCTCGGGGTCCGCCGCGATGGCCCGCGCCAGTCCAACGCGCTTCTGCATGCCGCCTGAAAGCTCGGCTGGATAGAGCTGCCCGACATCCGCATTCAAGCCCACCTGGCCCAGTTTCTCGATGGCGATGTCCCTGGCCTTGGCCCTTGCCATGTTGCGGCCCTGGATGAGACCGAATGCGACATTCTCCCAGACGGCCAGCGAGTCAAACAATGCCGCGCCCTGGAACAGCATGCCGAAGCGCTGCAGGAACTGGTCGCGGTCAGCGCCTTTCAAGCCGGTCACTTCCTGCCCCGCCACCTTGATCGATCCGCCATCGGGCCTGAGAATGCCGAGGACGCATTTGAGCATCACCGATTTTCCGGTGCCCGATCCGCCGATCACCACCAGCGAATGGCCTTTGGCGACCTCGAGGTTGATGCCGTTCAGCACATGCTTCGGACCGAAGCTCTTGCGCAGGTTTTCGAGGACGATGTGCGCTTCCGCCATGGCCATCACTCCGCGAACAACAGCGAGGTGAGCGCGAAATTCGCGGCGAGGATCAGAATCGCCGAGGACACCACCGCATTGGTGGTGGCGCGGCCAACGCCTTGCGCGCCGCCCTTCGAGTTGAAGCCGTGGTAGCAGCCCATCACCGCGATGATGAAGCCGAAGACCGCGGCCTTGATGAGCCCTGAGGTGACGTCGCCCACTTCCAGGAAATCGGCGGTGTTCTTGATATAGGCATGGCCGTTGAATCCTAAGGACCGGGTGCCGATGATGTAGCCGCCCATGATGCCGATGGTGTCGCCGATGGCCACCAGGATGGGCAGCGTGACGACAGCCGCGATGATGCGCGGGCCCACCAGATATTTGAACGGGTTGGTGGCGAGTGTTACCAATGCGTCGATCTGTTCGGTGACGCGCATGGTGCCAAGCTCGGCTGCGATGGATGCGCCGACGCGCCCCGCCACCATAAGCCCGGCCAGCACCGGCCCCAGTTCGCGGGTGATGCCCAGCGCGACGATCGAG
>JANPCA010000535.1:0-23111 GCA_031430715.1 Hyphomicrobiales bacterium
GCCGCCGATACGGCGCTCAAGCAGATCCGTCCCGGCGAGACGGCGGCCCTCATCGCTTCCGGTGTGAAGCTGCGCACTTACGGTTTTACCCACTACAAGTCGAAGAAACCCGAGACCAAGCCGCTCGAGGCCCTGACCATGCTGACGCCGGAGGCGCGCGGCGCCAAGGCCCGCTTCAACGATCTCGATGCGGTGGCAGACGGCGTGCATTTGGCCCGCGACCTGGTCAACGAACCGCCCAACGTGCTCCATCCCGTGGCCTTTGCCGAGCGGGTGCGGCCATTGGCCAAGCTCGGGTTGAAGATCGATATTCTCGGGCCGGCCCAGATGAAGAAGCTCGGCATGGGGGCACTGCTCGGCGTGGCGCAAGGCTCAGCCCACGAGGCGCGCATCGCCGTCATGCGCTGGGAGGGCGGCGCCAAGGGCGAAAAGCCAGTGGCCTTCATCGGCAAGGGCGTCACTTTCGATACCGGCGGCATCTCGATCAAGCCGTCGGCCGGCATGGAGGACATGAAAGGCGATATGGGCGGTGCGGCTTGCGTGACGGGGCTGATGCTGGCGCTCGCCAAACGGAAAGCCAAGGTCAATGCCATCGGCGCCATCGGTCTCGTCGAGAACATGCCGGACGGCAATGCCCAGCGGCCGGGCGACGTGGTGAAATCCATGTCGGGGCAGACCATCGCGGTGCTCAACACCGACGCCGAGGGCCGCCTCGTGCTGGCTGATGTGCTGTGGTACATCCAGGGCAAGTACAAGCCGAAATTCATGATCGATCTCGCCACCCTCACCGGCGCCATCATGGTGGCGCTCGGCAAGGAGCACGCCGGGCTGTTCTCGAACAATGACGAACTGGCGCAACGGCTTTCGGAGGCGGGCTGCGCCACGGGCGAGAAGGTGTGGCGCATGCCGCTTTCACCCGAATATGACAAGATCATCGATCACGACGTGGCGGATGTGAAGAATACCGGCGGGCGCTTCGCGGGTTCGATCACCGCCGCGCAATTCATCCAGCGCTTCGTCAACAACGTGCCCTGGGCGCATCTCGACGTGGCGGGCACCGCCA
Source organism: Hyphomicrobiales bacterium (assembly GCA_031430715.1). GTDB lineage: Bacteria > Pseudomonadota > Alphaproteobacteria > Rhizobiales > Aestuariivirgaceae > Aestuariivirga. The sequence continues at coordinate 1,064 of JANPCA010000535.1, forward strand.
TGGACGGCAACCGCAACGCCATCAACCAGAGCTGGGGATCGGGCTGGGGAGTGCGGCTGCTCGATTGGATGGTGGCGGAGCACTACGAGAGTTGAGTTTCAGCTTGTCTCTGGCGTGACGAGGCGCTGCAACCCGGCCGGGTCGGTGCCGGCGATCCAGGCCATGACCATGCTTGCCGTGTCGCGTCCCGCCTCGCGGAAATCTTCCGCTATGGCGATGATCTCCGGCCGGAGCATCTCAAGGAGATCGGTCGAGTGCTTGGTGACGATGTCGAAGTCCCGGCCGATGCTCAAGCCCTGATCCGCAAAGCCGGCCGCCACCGCGAAGGACGAACGCACGGCACTGCAGATGATGCCGTCGGGCGGATCGGAGCGCGCCGCAAGTTCACGGGCGGCAGCGCGCACATCCCAGAGCGGCGCATCGATATCGATCGAAGACAGTGGAATGCCGCTCAAGCCCCATGACCGCAGGCCGCGCTCAAACCCCAGGTGCGTGTGCTTGTGATAGGTGAGGCCGGGCGGGGGGCCAAGCAGCGCGATGCGGCGGCGTCCCTTGGCGACCAGCCGCGACACAGCTTCGAACGCGAAGGCCTCATTGTCGAAGTCATGGAAGGGATGGACGATGCCCATCTCGGTGCGCCCGTGGGTTGCGAAGGGCAGACCATGGGCCAGCAGATAACGCACGCGGGGATCGTCGGGCTGGGTGCGCGACATGATGACGCCGTCCGCCGAACCGGTTTCGGCGATGTAGCGGATCGGCGCCATGGCATCGCCCAGCGCATAGGGCGTCACCACCAGATGGTAGGAGGTGCCGGTGAGCGCATCCGATATGCCGTAGACGAAGTTGGAAAAGAAGCCCGAGCCGTCGTCGCCGGGGTTCAAGACCACGGTGATGACATTGGTTTTGCCGGTTTTCAGCCTGACGCCGGCCCGGTTCGGGCGGTAACCAACCTGGGCAGCGATGAGCTTGACGCGGGCCCGGGTCGCGGCGCCGATTTCCGGCCCGTCCTTCAGGGCGCGCGACACGGTCGAGATGCCGAGCCCGGTCATGAAGGCAATGGTCTTGAGGGTGGGTGGACCTTTTGACGTTGAGTCGGAATTGTCCATGGCGTGAATTATAGCTGAAACGTTTCAGTATTGAACAGGTCTATTATTTACGGCATCGTTCCCTTCGCAAGTGCAGCAAAACTGTAACGTTGCAACCGGACTTGAGCTGCGCTACAGAAAATCCTGCATCCAGATCATAACCGGGAGGAAACACGATGCGTCATACGTCCATTCTGGCGGCCCTGCTCGCCACCGTGGCTTTACCCCTTTCAACATCCGCCATGGCCGCCGATCTGGAGGTCACCCATTGGTGGACCTCGGGCGGCGAGGCCGCGGCCGTCGCCGAATTCGCCAAGGCCTTCGACGCCACCGGCAACAAGTGGGTCGACGGCGCCATCGCCGGCGGCGGTGCCACGGCGCGCCCCGTGATGATCAGCCGCATCACCGGCGGCGACCCGATGGCCGCCACGCAGTTCAATACCGGGAGGCAGGCCGAGGAGTTGATCCAGGCCGGTCTGGTGCGCGACCTGACGGCACTCGCCGAAAAAGAGCACTGGCGTGAGGTGATCCGCCCGGCCAGCCTGCTCGATGGCTGCACGGTGGATGGCAAGGTCTATTGCGTCGTCGTCAATATCCATTCCTGGCAGTGGCTGTGGCTCTCCAACAAGGCCTTCGCCGACGCCGGAGTGCCGGTTCCGAAAAACTGGGACGAGTTCGTAGCCGCCGCCCCAGCCCTGGAAAAGGCCGGCAAGATCCCGCTCGCCATCGGCGGTCAGTCCTGGCAGACCACCGGCGCCTTCAACGTGCTGATTCCGGCAATCGCCGGCAAGGACATCTTCTCGAAGGTCTACAAGGACAAGGACGAGGCGGTGGCCGCCGGGCCGGAGATCGCCAAGGTGTTCAAGGCCGCCGACGACGCCCGCAAGATGTCGGCGAAGTCGAATGTCCAGGACTGGAACCAGGCGACAAACCTGGTCATCACCGGCCAAGCGGGCGGTCAGATCATGGGCGACTGGGCGCAGGGCGAGTTCCAGGTCGCCGGTCAGGTCGCGGGCAAGGATTATACCTGCCTGCCCGGACTGGGCGTCAACGAGCTCATCTCGACGGGTGGCGATTCCTTCTATTTCCCGAAGTTAAGCGATCCGGACAAGACCGCGGCACAGGAGGTTCTGGCCTCGACCATGCTCAGCCCCGCCACCCAGGTCGCCTTCAATCTGAAAAAGGGCTCGGTGCCGGTGCGCGGCGACGTCGATCTCACGGCCGCCAACGATTGCATGAAGAAGGGTCTCGATATCCTCGCCAAGGGCAACATCATTCCCGACACCAACCAGCTTATGACGGAGGATTCGAACAATCAGCTCAACGATCTGTTCACCGAGTTCTTCAAGGATCCGTCGATGACGCCGGAAGCCGCCCAGAAGCGCTACGCCGAGATCATTGCCAGCGCCGAATAACGAAAACGCGCACGGATGCCGCTCACCGGACTTGGGGTCCAAGTCCGGTGAGCGGGTCTGTCCCCACCCCATCCTTGAGAGCACTTTTCATGGCAGGCGAAGACGGCAAGCGTCCGAGCAAGCTCTTCCGCAACATCAGCGCGAAGATTGCCTCGATTCCGATGATACTCACGGCCGTGGTGATCTTTCTGGGCGGCACGGTCTGGACCATGGTCCACTCCTTCACCAATTCGAAACTTCTGCCGCGATTGAATTTCGTCGGCCTCGACCAGTATGAGCGCCTGTGGTCGACGCCGAAGTGGCTCATCGCCATCGAAAACCTGCTGATCTATGGCGTGCTGTCGCTGATCTTCTCGCTGGTCATCGGCTTCCTGCTGGCGGCACTGCTCGACCAGAAAATACGTTTCGAGAATACCTTCCGCACCATCATCCTCTATCCTTTCGCGCTGTCCTTCATCGTGACCGGCCTCGTCTGGCAATGGATTCTCAATCCGCAATTCGGGGTACAGAAGTTTGTCCGCGGACTCGGCTGGGAGACCTTCAACTTCGATCCGCTCTATAACGCCGACATCGTCATCTACGGTATCCTGATCGCCGGGTTGTGGCAGGGCACTGGACTGATCATGTGCCTGATGCTGGCGGGCCTGCGCGGCATCGACGAAGACATCTGGAAGGCCTGCCGCGTCGACGGCATTCCAACCTGGAAGACCTATCTCTTCGTGGTCATTCCAATGATGCGGCCGGTGTTCATCACCACGCTGGTCATCATCGCGTCGGGCATCGTCAGGCTTTACGATCTCGTGGTGGCGCAGACCTCTGGTGGTCCGGGCATCGCTTCGGAAGTGCCGGCCAAATATGTCTATGACACGATGTTCTTGGCCCAGAACCTAGGACAGGGCTTCGCCGCCTCGACCATGATGCTGGTCACCGTGATGATCGTCGTGGTGCCCTGGGCCTACATCGAATTCGGAGGCAAGCGGCGCCATGTCTGAGGCCCTGATTGCACTCGACGGCCCCAGTGGTCCGAAGCCCCGGCGCCGGCTCTCGGGCCGCAACATCATGATCTACGGTACGCTCATCATGGTGGCGCTGTACTATCTGCTGCCGCTCTATGTGATGGTGGTGACGTCACTGAAGGGCATGCCGGAAATCCGCCTGGGCAATGTCTTCGCGCCCCCCGTCGAGATCACCTTCGAGCCGTGGGTGAAAGCCTGGTCCACGGCCTGCACGGGCTTGAACTGCGATGGGCTATCGCGCGGCTTCTGGAATTCGGTGCGGATCACCGTGCCCTCGGTCGTCATCTCGATCGCCATTGCCTCGGTCAACGGCTATGCGCTGGCCAACTGGCGCTTCAAGGGAGCGGACACATTTTTCACCATCCTCATTGTCGGCGCCTTCATTCCCTATCAGGTGATGATCTATCCGATCGTCATCGTGCTGCGCGAGATCGGCCTCTATGGCTCTCTCTCAGGACTCGTCGTGGTGCATTCGATCTTCGGCATGCCGATCCTGACGCTGCTGTTTCGCAACTACTTTACATCGGTGCCGGAGGAATTGTTCAAGGCGGCGCGCGTCGACGGGGCCGGTTTCTGGGGCATCTATTTCAAGATCATGCTGCCCATGGCGCTGCCGATCTTCGTGGTCGCCATCATCCTGCAGGTGACCGGCATCTGGAACGACTTTCTGTTTGGCGTCGTCTACACCAAGCCCGATGTCTATCCGATGACGGTGCAGCTCAACAACATCGTCAACTCGGTGCAGGGTGTGAAGGAATACAACGTCAACATGGCCGCCACCATCATCACCGGCCTGGTGCCGCTGTTTATCTACTTTGTTTCGGGAAAGCTCTTCGTGCGCGGCATCGCGGCGGGCGCGGTGAAAGGCTAAGAAATGGCTAGTGTCGTCGTCAAGAATGTGTCGTTGAGCTTCGGCGCCGTCGATGTGCTGAAGTCGCTCGATCTGGAAATCCCGCAGGGCGAGTTCCTGGTTCTGCTCGGCCCCTCGGGCTGCGGCAAGTCCACGCTGCTCAATTGCATCGCCGGGCTGCTCGATGTCTCGGCCGGGCAGATTTTCATCAATGGCAAGAACGTGACATGGGAAGAACCGAAAGACCGGGGCATCGGCATGGTGTTTCAATCCTACGCGCTCTATCCGCAGATGACGGTCGAGGGAAATCTGTCCTTCGGCCTCAAGAATGCCGGGCTGCCCAAGGACGAGATCGCCAAGCGCATCGCCAGGGCCGCCGGCATCCTGCAGATCGAACCGCTCCTGAAGCGCAAACCGGCACAGCTTTCGGGCGGCCAGCGCCAGCGCGTCGCTATCGGCCGCGCCCTGGTTCGCGATGTGGATGTTTTCCTGTTCGATGAACCCTTGTCCAATCTCGATGCCAGGCTTCGCGCCGAGCTCCGCGTCGAGATCAAGCGCCTGCACCAGAAGCTCGGCAACACCATGATCTATGTGACCCACGATCAGATCGAGGCGCTGACGCTCGCCGACCGCATCGCCGTCATGAAAGGCGGCACCGTACAGCAGCTCGACGACCCGCTGACCATCTACAACCGCCCGAAAAACCGCTATGTGGCGGGCTTCATCGGTTCGCCGTCGATGAATTTTCTGAAGGCGGTACTGAACGGCAGTTCTTCCGCGCCGTCGCTGTCGTTGGGAGGCAAAACGGTGGCATTGGACGGCTACGCCTTTGCCGGACCCGCTCCGGCCGGAAAGGCCGTCGATTTCGGTGTGAGGCCGGAGCACATCCGCCTCAATGCGGGCAATGGTGCGGCGGAAACCGTCGATGCGATGGTTGAACTGGTGGAGCCGATGGGCTCCGATACGCTCGTCTGGCTCGACCTCGGCGGTCAGCCCCTGGCGGCGCGTGTCGAATCGAGCGAGGTCCACAAGCCGGGCGAAAAGGTCCAAGTGAGTTTCCGCGCCGGCCTCTCCTCGCTGTTCGACGCAACAAGCGGAGACAGGCTGTAAGCCCATGACGGCCATGGCCATTGCGCTTGATGGGGACTGGAACATCGCCACGGCGGATGGTGCGTATCGCGCCCGCTATCCAGTGCCGGGCATCCAGGAACTCCGCAATCTCTATCCGTCCACGGAGGATTTTCTTGACGAGGTGCGCGAAGAAGTGGACTATCAAGTCCGCCGCCTTGGGCACCATGCCTGCCTGGCGCTCTGGTGCGGCGGCAATGAATTGATCGGCGCCCTGACCTGGTTCGAGGAATCGCGTAACAACCGCGGCCGTTACCTGGTCAGCCACGGCCGATTGAACCGGACCGTCGAGGGGGCGGCACGGGCGGCGGATGAGATGGTCCTCTGGTGGCCATCGAGTCCGTCGCCCGGTCTCCTCTCTTTCGGCGATGCCTGGCACGGCGACCGCTCCGGCGGCATGCATTTCTGGAGCGTGTGGCGCGAGGGCAGGTGCTTCGAACAATACAGAGACCGGAAGACCCTCATTTTCACGCCCCGCGACCACATGCGTCTTGACGAGGTGATACAAAATCTCGTCATCCGCGACCTCCATTCCTTCTCTTCAACCAAGAAAGACTGACCATGCCAAAGCGCCTGTCCTTGCAGCTTTATTCCGCACGGAAATTCCCGCCCCTGAAAGACACCCTGGCGCTTGCCGCAAAGGCGGGCCTCAAGGAAGTCGAGGGCTTCGGCGGCGTCTATGACAAGCCAAAGGCGCTGCGGTCCGGCCTCGACAAGAACGGCCTCACCATGCCCACCGGCCATTTCAGCATCGACATGCTGGAGAACGAGCGGCCGAAGGTTCTCGAACTCGCATCGATGCTCGGCATGCGGCATATTTATGCGCCCTATATCACGCCCGACAAACGGCCGAAGACGGCCGCCGGCTACAAGAAACTGGCCAAGCAACTGGCGGCCATCGGCGAATGGGTGCGCGGCGAGGGCTATGGCTTCGGTTGGCACAATCACGATTTCGAATTCGTGAAACTGGCGACCGGCGAATATCCCCATGACGTGATTTTCGAGACGGCCCCGATGCTCGACTGGGAATGCGACGTGGCCTGGGTGGCGAGGAGCGGCAAGAACCCCATTCCATGGATCAAGAAATATGCCGGCCGCATCACCTCGGTGCATGTGAAGGACATTGCGCCCAAGGGCCAGAATCTGGATGAGGACGGCTGGGCCGACCTCGGCACCGGCACTGTCGACTGGCCCGGCGTCTTCAAGGCGCTGAAGGCGAGCCGCGCCATGCACTATATCCTCGAGCACGACAATCCGAGCGACATCGAACGCTTCTGCACGCGCTCGTTCGACTATGTTTCCAAAATCTGAGGGCCGGACATGACAAAGACAATGGGTGTGGGCGTCATCGGCTGCGGCAATATCTCGACATCCTACCTGCGGCTGGCACCGCTGTTCAAGGATATCGAGATCAAGGCGGTGGCCGACATCAACATGGCGGCGGCCAATGCCAGGGCGGCGGAATTCGGCGTTCAGGCGCAGACGGTGAAGGAGCTGCTGGCCAATCCCGGCATCGCCATCGTCATCAACCTGACGGTGCCCGCCGTTCACTACAAGGTCTCGAAGCAGATTCTCGAAGCGGGAAAACATGTCTATTCGGAAAAACCGCTGACCCTGTCCCTGGCCGAGGCGAAGGACTTGCAGAAGCTCGCCGCCAAGAAGAAATTGAAAGTCGCCGCGGCACCCGACACGTTCCTCGGCGGTGCGCATCAGCAGGCGCGCAAGGCCATCGACGATGGGCTGATCGGCAAGGTCACGTCCGGCACCGCCCATGTCATGGGCCATGGAATGGAGCATTGGCATCCCAACCCGGACTTCTTCTACAAACCAGGTGGCGGGCCGATCCTCGACATGGGACCCTATTACATCACCAATCTGATCAACCTGATCGGACCGGTGAAGCGGGTGGCGGCGCTGTCGGGCATGGCGCGCAAGTCGCGGCTCATTTCCAGCGAACCGCGCAAAGGCGAGAAGGTAACGGTCAAGACGCCGACCAGCTATCAGGCGCTGCTCGAATTCGCCAATGGCGCGCAAGTTACATTGTCCGCAAGCTGGGATGTCTATGCGCACCGCCACAAGAACATGGAACTCTATGGCACCGAGGGCGCCATGTTCGTGCCGGACCCCAATTTCTTCGGCGGCGAGGTACTGGTGGCCGGCACCGATACGGTGGTCAAGGCCCTGCCCGCCTGGGATCACCCCTTCGGCGTCAACAACCAGAAAAGCTCGCAGGGCGATGTCGCCAATTACCGCGCGGCGGGGCTGGCTGACATGGCCAGTGCCATCATGACGAAACGCGATGTCCGCTGTGGCATCGAACGCCCGCTGCATGCGGTGGACGTGATGACGGCAATCATGAAATCCGGCGAGACCGGCAAATTCGTCACGCTGAAATCGACCTGCACGCGGCCCAAGGCCTTAGGGGTCGAAGAGGCCAGGGCACTGCTCAAGTGAGCGGCATGCGTTATAACCGGTGTGGCCGGAGCGGCTTGCTCCTGCCCGCCGTGTCGCTGGGGCTGTGGCACAATTTCGGCGAGGACGCGGCGCATGGCGCCAAACGCGCCCTGTGCCGCCGCGCCTTCGATCTCGGCATCACCCATTTCGATCTCGCCAATAATTACGGGCCGCCGCCGGGCAGCGCCGAAGAGGCTTTCGGCGAAATCATGCGCCAGGACTTTCACGGCCGCCGCGACGAGATGGTGATCTCCAGCAAGGCCGGCTACCGCATGTGGGACGGCCCCTATGGCGAATGGGGCAGCCGCAAATATGTGATCGCCAGCCTCGACCAGAGCCTGAAGCGCCTGGGGCTTGGCTACGTGGACATTTTCTATTCGCACCGCTTCGATCCCGATACGCCGCTTGAGGAAACCATGGGCGCGCTCGACTTCGCGGTGCGCTCGGGGCGGGCCCTCTATGTGGGTATCTCGTCCTATTCCGCCGAGGCGGCACGGCGGGCCGCCACTATCTTGCGTGAACTCGGCACGCCCGCCATCATCCATCAGCCGCGCTATTCGATGCTCGACCGGACCATTGAGACGGCGGGCATTCTCGATGCCACCGGCGCGGAAGGCATGGGCTGCATTCCGTTCTCGCCGCTGGCGCAAGGGCTGCTGACTGACAAGTATCTCAGCGCCGTGCCGGAGGGCAGCCGGGCCACGCAGGGCAAGTCGCTCAATCCGGCGGCGATCACGCCCAAGCTCCAGGCGGCGCTCAATGGCTTGAACCTGTTGGCCAAGGCCCGCGGCCAGTCGCTGATGCAGATGGCGCTGGCCTGGGTGCTGCGCGACTCAAAGGTAACGTCGGCACTGATGGGCGCCAGCCGGGTGGAGCAGATCGAGGAAGCCGTGAAGGCCTTGGAGGCTCCGGCGCTTTCGGGCGAAGAACTGGCGAAGATCGATACATTTCTCGCGGCGGCGTGACTTAACTTTCCTCCCCCGAAATGGGGGAGGAAAGGGGCGGGCGGTGTTGCTAGGCCCGCAACCTCGCCGCGTGCCAGGCGATGTGATCGGCCATGAAGGTCGAGATGAAATAATAGGAATGGTCGTAGCCGTCTTGCATGCGGAGCGTAAGCGGGATGCCCGCCGTCTTGCAGGCCTCTTCCAGAAGCCAGGGGCGCAGGCCATCGTTCAGGAAAGAATCGGCGGTACCCTGATCGACGAGAAGTTCGGAGAGGCGGGCACCATCGGCGATCAGTGCCACGGTGTCATAGGCGCGCCACGCCGTCGCATCGAAGCCCAGATAGGCCGTGAAAGCGCCCTTGGACCAATCCGCCGTCATCGGGTTGACGATGGGCGCAAAGGCCGAGCAGCCACGGTATCGCCCCGGGTTCCTCAGTGCACTGACGATTGCGCCATGGCCGCCCATCGAGTGGCCGAAGATCGACTGCCGCGTCATATCGGCTGGAAAATTTGCGGCGATGAGGGCGGGCAGTTCCGCCGTCACATAGGTGTACATGCGGTAGTTGGGTTCCCAAGGCGCTTCCACCGCATCGACATAGAAGCCGGCGCCGCAGCCCAGTTTCCAGTTGTCCGCCACATCGGCAACCCCTTCACCGCGCGGGCTCGTATCGGGGCAGACGATGATGATTCCATGTTCGGCGGCGGCTTTGCGGTACTCGCCCTTCTCCATGACATTGGCATGGGTGCAGGTAAGGCCGGAGAGATACCAGAGCACGGGGAGTCTCGCGTCCTCCCCGTGGGGCGGCACGAAGACGGCGAAACTCATGGGGCAGGCACAGGCGGCGCTGGCATGCGTGTAGACACCTTGGATGCCGCCATGGCTTTTGGACAGGCTGCGGGTTTCGAGGCTCACCAAGTGGCCGCCAGGTTGTGGCAGATTCCGGGGGCGCTCGAATTCATGGGCAAGTCCTCATCAAGTCAAATGGATGGCGGACATGACATATCGCGGCGGCGCGGCGGAAACCAGAGGCTGTTTTGAACGACGGAAAACGGCACCCCAGCCGTCTCATGGATGGCGCAATCTGTTGCGCAGCGGCAGGTGGAGTGGAGTAAGGTCACCCGGCATGCGGAAGCGAGATAGGGCACAATGAAGAGATGGCTGATCGTGTCGCTGGGCCTTCTGGTGGCGGGCGGCGTTGCCTATGCCGTGCGGATCAATGCCGTCGACCTGATGGCCCTGACCGGGCTCAATCCGGGCCAGACCGTTGTCACGAAGCCCAGTAGCCCGGCGCCGAAGCCGCAAGGGTCTCAATCGCGAGGACCCGCGCCCGTCGAGACCGCCAAGGCCGAGACCTCGACACTCAGCGACGATATCTCGGCCATCGGAACGCTTCTGGCGGACGAATCGGTTGAGATCGCGCCGGAGACCAGCGGCCGCATCGCCGAAATCCTGTTCCGCGACGGTGACAGGGTGGCGGCGGGAGCGCCCTTGTTCCGTCTTGACACCGACTTGGCCAATGCCGGACTTGCCGAAGCCAGGGCGCGGCTGGCGCTGGCCGAGGCCAATCATGGCCGCAACCAGACCCTGCGCAAATCCGGCAACGTCGCCCAGAGCACCTATGATGCGGCACTGACCGAACTCGAAGTGGCGCGCACCGCCGTTCAATCAGCGGAGGTGCTGGTGAACAAGTTGACCATCACCGCGCCCTTTCCCGGCACGCTGGGGTTTCGCACCGTTTCGGCGGGCGCCTATGTCACCGCCGGAACAGCCCTGGTGCAACTCGACAAGATCGACCTGCTGAAGGCCAGTTTCGCTGTGCCCGAACTCGAGCAGGCGCGAATCAAGACCGGCCAGCAAATTTCGGTCACGGCCGATGCGCTCCCGGGCGAGACTTTCATCGGCACCGTGTCGGCCATCGACCCCTCGGTCGATGTCAATGGCCGGTCCCTGCAGGTGCGCGCCGATCTCGACAATACGGCACTGAAACTCAGGCCAGGCCTGCTGGTGCGTATTCTTGTCAAAGGGCTGGCGCGGGATGCCGTGGTGGTGCCGGAACAGGCCATCGTGCAGCGCGGCGACAGTGCCTTCGTTTATGTGGTCGAGGACAAGAAGGCGACGGAGGCGAAAGTCTTGCTGGGTAAGCGGGTGCCGGGCAGTATCGAGGTGCTCGAAGGTTTGTCGGCCGGAGCCGAAGTGGTGACCGCCGGCAATACCAGGCTCAGCAACGGTGCGGCGGTCGAGGTGGTCGCCGCCGCGGCGCCGGTCCAGTGAGCACATCATGGGTTTCACCGAACTCTGCATCCGCCGTCCGGTCTTCGCGACTGTCTTAAGCCTCGTGCTGCTGTTGGCGGGACTCATGTCCTTCTCGCGCCTGACAATCCGCGAATATCCCAATATCGACGAACCGCAGGTCTCGGTGCTGACCAACTATCCCGGCGCCTCCGCCGAGATCGTCGAATCGCAAGTGACGCAAGTTCTCGAAGGATCGCTGGCCGGCATTGAAGGCATCGATACCATCGAATCGAGTTCACGCGCCGAATCGAGCCGCATCACCATCCGCTTCCGTTCGACGGTGGCCATCGATGCCGCCACCAGCGATGTACGCGACCGGGTGAGCCGGGTGCGGCGCGCGCTGCCCGATGAAACCTCCGAGCCAATCATTGCCAAGGCGGAGGCCGACGCCCAGCCGATCATGTTCATCGTCATGCGCTCAATGGCGATGAATGCGGTGGAACTGACCGACTATGTCGACCGCTTCGTCGTCAACCGCTTCAAGACGCTCGACGGGGTGGCCGATGTCAGCGTCAACGGCGAGCGCCGCTATGCCATGCGCGTGTGGATCGATGCGGCGCGGCTGGCTGGATATGGCCTCACGGTGCAGGATGTGGAGAGCGCCATCCGCAACCAGAATGCCGACATTCCAGCGGGCCGCATCGAAAGCACCGAGCGCGAATTCACCGTGCTGTCGCGCACTTCGCTTGGCACCGCCGCCGAATTCGCGCGCATCGTGCTGAAGGCGGCGGGCGGCTTGCAGGTGAGCCTCGGCGATGTGGCGAAAGTGGAACTGGCCACGGCGGACGTGCGCCGCGAAAGCCGCTACAACGGCGAGACGGCGATCTCCATTGGCATCGTCAAGCAGGCGGTGGCCAACCCGCTCGATGTCTCGAAGGCGGTGAACGAGATCCTGCCGCGCCTGAACGCCGAATTGCCGGAAGGCCTATCGGGATCGATCGGTTTCGACTCGACTGTCTTCATTGACCGCTCGATCGAGAATGTTTTCACCACGATCATGGAGGCCATCGGACTCGTCCTGGTCATCATCTTCCTGTTTCTGCATTCGGTGCGCGCCGCCCTGATCCCGGTGGTCACCATACCGGTGTCGCTGGTTACGGCCTTCGCCATCATGTATGCGGCGGGCCTTACCGTGAACACGCTAACGCTGCTCGCCATGGTGCTGGCCATCGGGCTCGTCGTCGATGACGCCATCGTGGTGCTGGAGAATATCTACCGGCACATCGAGGAAGGCATGGAGCCCTTCGACGCGGCCATCAAGGGCGCGCGCGAGATCGGCTTCGCGGTGGTCGCCATGACGCTGACGCTGGCCGCCGTCTATGCGCCGATCGCCTTCACGCCGGGCCGCACCGGAAGGCTGTTTCTCGAATTCGCCATCACGCTGGCCGGTGCCGTCATCGTGTCAGGCTTCGTGGCTCTCACGCTGACGCCGATGATGTGCTCGAAACTCTTGAAGCACAGCGAGAAGCGCAACCTGTTCGGGCGCATCGTCGAGGGCCTGCTGGGCGGAATCGAGCGCGGCTACAAGTCGGCGCTCGGCGTGGCACTGAGTTTGCGCTGGCTGGTCCTGCTGCTGGGGCTCGGCGTGGCGGGCGGCGGCGGCTACTTACTTATGCAACTCAAGTCCGAACTTTCGCCAACCGAGGATCGCGGCACCATCATCATCTCCGGCAATGCGCCCGAAGGAGCGAGCTTCGGCTATACCCAGCGCTATGCTTCGCAGGTGGAGGACCTGCTCGCCGCCGTTCCGGAGTTGCGGTCCTTCCTGATGATCGTCGGCACCGGCGACGTCACCCAGTTCAACGCTTTCGCGCGGCTCAAAGACTGGAGCGAGCGCGAGGTGAAGCAGCAGGAGGTGACGCAAATCATCCTGCCGAAACTGCGCAGGATCGCCGGCGTTCAGGCCTCGGCCTCCAATCCCGCCTCGTTGGGCGTGCGCGGCTTCGGCAAGCCGTTTCAATATGTCATCCAGTCGTCGGCATCCTATGAAGACCTCAACGATTTGGCCAACAAGCTGGTCGAGAAACTGAAAGACAATCCGGGACTTGCCGATCTCGATACCGACATGCGCCTCAACAAGCCGGAGGTCGAAGTTGAGATCGACCGCGACCGCGTGGCTGACCTTGGTCTCGATATCTCGGTGATCGGCCGCACCCTCGAAACCCTGCTGGGCGGGCGCAACGTGTCGAGTTTCCAGATCGGCTCGGAACAATATGACGTGACCGTGGCATTGCCCGCCGATCAGCGCGCCTCGCCCGAAACGCTGTCGCGCATCTTCGTGCGCGGCAAGGACGGCCAGATGGTGCAGCTTTCCAACATCATGAAGACCCGCGAGACCGTGGCGCCTCGCGACCTCAAGCGCTTCAATCAGCTGCGCGCCATCACCATCCAGGCCAATCTGTCGCCGGGCTACACCATGGGCGAAGCCATTACAGCCGTGAACGCGGCTGCGGCCGAGGTTCTGCCCGAGGGCAGCGTCACCGATCTCACCGGACAGGCGCGCGAATTCCGCGATGCCAGTTCCAATCTCGCACTTGTCTTCCTGCTGGCGCTGGCTTTCATCTATCTGGTGCTGGCGGCACAGTTCGAGAGCTTCCGCGATCCCCTGATGATCATGGTCACCGTGCCTCTGTCGATGACCGGCGCCTTGGGAGCGCTGTGGCTGACCGGCGGCACGCTCAATGTCTATTCGCAGATCGGCCTGGTGACCTTGATCGGCCTCATCACCAAGCATGGCATCTTGATCGTCGAATTCACCAACCAATTACAGGCCCAGGGCCGCGAACGCCGGGCCGCCATCATCGCGGCGGCGGGATTGCGGCTGCGTCCCATCCTGATGACCACGGCGGCGATGATCCTCGGCGCCGTGCCCCTGGCGCTGGCGACGGGGGCGGGCGCCGAGAGCCGCCAGCAGATCGGCTGGGTGATCGTCGGCGGCATGAGCCTGGGCACGCTGCTCACCCTGTTCGTGGTGCCCTGCATCTACGAGGTGATGGGCTACCGGCCGAAGACCGCGGCAGCGCCCGCCGGCGTCGCCATTTCAGCTTGATCTTGAGAAGCTGTTAAGGAAGCCTATCGTAGGGTTTGGCGAAAATCCGGCTGATCGGGGAGGCCGAAGGATCGCGCATGACTGACATCACGACCACCACGGCCGCGCCGTCAACCCTGAGGCTTGCTTCATGGGTTGTCCCCGTGGCGCTCGGCTGTGCCGGTGTCGCGATTCAGGCGCAGGCCTATCTTAACCATGATGTTGCCTGGGTGCTGCTGTCGTCTGAGCGGCTGCTGAATGGCGGGGTGTTCGGACGCGATATCGTCGCCGCCAACCCGCCGCTGATCTGGTGGATATCGGCCATTCCCATGGGGCTGGCGCGGCTAACCGGACTTACACCGCTCCTGACCTTCAATTTCTTCATGGCGGCGATGCTGTCGCTGTCGCTGATCGCCTCAGACCGGTTGCTGCGGAGCCAGCTTGAGGCAACCGGACGGGTGGCGTTCCTCGGTGTGGCCGCTTTCCTGCTGAGTCTCGGTGCGGGCCGCGACTTCGGCCAGCGTGAGCATATGACGGCCATCATGGCCATGCCCTATCTGCTGCTGGTTCTCCGCAGGACACGGGGTGAGGATGCCGGCCGGCCGTTCGCAATTGCGGTTGGAACGGCGGCGGCGCTGGGCTTTGCCTTCAAGCCGCATCTGTTGGCGGTTCCGGTTGTGGCCGAACTGTTTCTGCTCAGCCGTATCGGCTTCAGCCGCACGGTGAGGCGCCCGGAACTCTCCGCCGCTCTTATCACTGTACTTGCCTATGTGGCGGCCATGCTCCTTGCCGCGCGGCCCTATTTGTTCGAGGCAGCGCCGAAGATCGCCGAAGTCTATTGGGCCTTCAACAAGCCGGACCTGGCGGGGCTTGCCCAGAACGCGGTGGCTTCCTTCACCGCGCTGCTGCTGGCCGCGCTTCTTCTGGTGGCAAGGAGATGGCCTGCCCATGCCACGCTGTTCACCATCGCCGCCGCCGGATTCATGGTGGCGGCCATCCTGCAATGGAAGGCCTATACCTATCATCTTTATCCGGTTTACGTGTATGCGCTGCTGGCCGTCACATTCCTGGGATTGACGGCCGGAATGGCGCGCTACGCGGCCGTCTGCGCGGTTACTTACTTTGCCGTGATGTCGGTGGCCTCATTGCAGGACCGGCTGCCGGGCGGCGGGACGGGCGGGGAGCGCGCCGCGATGGTGGATTTCGTCAACGCCCATACGCCCGATGGCGGCCGCTTCCTGGCGCTCTCGACCCATCCCTTTCCCGGTTTTCCAACGGCACTTTACACGCATGCAAGCTGGGCGTCGCGGAGCAACAGCCGCATTTACCTTCCTGCCGTGGTGCGCCTCAAGTTCGGCGGCGATACGGGGAGCGCCGCCTTGCGGTCCGCCATCGCCAACGAGCGCGCCGCCACCTTGCGCGATCTCGCCACGCTGCCCGGCCTGGTGCTCGCCGATGTGAAACAATTCCGCCATGCCATTCTCGACATCCCTTTCGACTATGTCGCCTTCTACAATGAGGATGCCGCGTTTCGCGCTCTTTGGGCGAAGTATGGCGAAGTGCCGGGGGCGCCCGAAGGCTACCGGGCCTATGTCTTGAGAGAGGTTTCGCCGTGACGCCCTTTCAGATCACCACCGACGCGCGCATTGCCGTGGTCATCCCCTGCTACAAGGCCAGCCGCAGCCTGGCCTTCGTCGTGGCGGCGATCCCGGCCATCGTCGAGCGCATCTATTGCGTCGATGACGCGAGCCCCGACGATACTGGCCAGGTCGCCGACTGGCTGGCGAAATTCAATCCGCGCGTTACCACCATTCACCGCCCGCAAAACGGCGGCGTCGGTGCGGCCATGGTCACCGGCTTTCGCGCCGCTATCGCCGACGGCATGGAGATCGTCGTCAAGCTTGACAGCGACGGGCAGATGAATCCGGCTTTCATTCCCACATTGATCGCACCCATTGTTTCGGGTGAAGCCGACTTCGTGAAGGGCAACCGCTTCTTCGACCTCGACAGCGTACGTGCCATGCCGGCCAAGCGGCTCATCGGCAATGCCGGCCTGTCCTTCCTGTCGAAGCTTTCGACCGGCTACTGGCAGATGTTCGACCCCACCAATGGCTTTCTGGCGGTGCATGCCAGCGTGCTGGCAGCGCTGCCGCTCGACAAATTGCACCCGCGTTATTTCTTCGAGTCGGACCTGCTGTTCCGTTTGAGCACGCTCGGCGCCAACATGGTGGAAGTGCCGATGGAGGCCGTCTATCAGGATGAAACGAGCAATTTGAGCGAACTCAATGCGCTGCTGACCTTCCCGCCGCTGCATTTCCGCAATCTCGCCAAGCGCATCTTCTACAATTATTTCCTGCGCGGCTTCAGCGCCGCGACGCTGCAACTTCTGGGTGGTGCCCTGTTGCTTCTATCGGGCCTGGCTTTCGGCATCGCGGCATGGATTGGGACGGCAGCCAGTGGCCAGCCGGCAACGGCCGGCACCGTCATGCTGAGCGCGTTGCCCATGCTGGCCGGCTTCCAGATGCTGCTGGCCTTCCTCTCTCATGACGTGGCCAATGCGCCGCGCACGCCGATCCACCGCTACCTGTCGCGCTTCACCGTGCTGCGCGTTACGGACACTTCTTCCCAGGAAAAGGACACCGCCAACCATGCTTGACCACTTGCGCCATATCAATCAGCGCCGCGCGGTGTTGCGCACGGCGATCGATATCACGGGCAATTTCGATCATTGGAAGGAAAGCTGCGTTCCCTCCTATTGCCACAAGAATTTTGCCGCTGCTTATGTAAGCTGGCTCAGGCTCTTCAAGGTGGCGGAGATCGCCAGGCAATGCGTGCCCAACTACAGAAAAGTTGTCGATTTCGGTTCGTCGGTTGGCGAACTTGGCCATTTGCTTAGAGATGATGCTGAATATCACTTCATCGAGCAGGACGAAGCTGCGGCGGGCTTTCTGATGGATCAGCATCCCGATGCCATGCGTGAAACGCTTGAAGCTGCGCCCGGGGGCCATTTCGACATCGTATTCGCCATCGACTCGCTCGAGCATAACGAGAATTTCAAGGACTTGCTGAACAAGCTCTTCGCGCTGCTGGCGCCGGGCGGCGTCTTGATCCTTTCTGGCCCGACCGAGAACTCGCTCTACAAGTTCGGGCGCAAGCTGGCGGGCTTCTCGGGCGATTATCACGTCACTACGATCTTTGAGATCGAGGCTGCGGCGGGGACAGAATCGAACTGCGTGGCGCGCACCACCGTACCGTTTGGGGCACCGCTGTTCATGGTCAGCGCCTGGCAGAAGGCCGGAAGCGCAAAAACCACCAACTGAGGAGATCGAGAAGGACGGAGGCCGCCACCGCGCTTAGGAACAGCAGCGGCCGGGCCACCAGCGCCACGGCCGCCGCATTGGCCGCCGTCTCGCCGAACAGCATGAGCATGCCCGCCGCTCCCGCCTCGGCGGCGCCCAAGCCGCCGATGCTGATGGCGATTGCTCCGGAAGCATTGAGTGCGGCCAGCATCAGGATCGTCTGCTGCAAGGAAAGTTGATAGCCCGCCGCGGCGAAGGCCGCGGCGGTGGCCAGCGCTGAGCAGGTCCATAGGGCGAGAACGATCAGGGTCGTGGACAAGCGTCCGCCGGTTGGTGACAAGGAAGCGGCGTGCTTGAGGAAACGGGTGACCTTTCCCTCAGCGAAAAGCACTCTCAGAACAAATTCAGCAAGGACCACCACGTCCTCAGCAAAGTAAAGTGCAAGCACGGCAAGTGCTGCGGCGGCGATGGCGAGCGGCATCAGGCCCGCCATCATCAGCCCGCCCGCGGCACCGAGACTGGCGAGCATGGCGGCATCGCGCAGGCGGTAGAGGGCGAGCGTTGCGGCGGCCTCCGCCGTATCGAGGCCCACATGATGCCGGGCCAGCGCGAAGAAACCGGCATCGCCGAGGCCAGAGGGTGCCAGTATGAATAGTAACTGATGATGGGCCACGAGTCGCAGCCAGTCCAAGCGCGCCACATCGGGTTTCGAAGGTGCAATGCGGCGCAGCAGCGCGCCGCGCAGGGCGATCATGGTGCCGAGGAACAGCAACGGCAGAATTGCGAGCTTTGGCGAAATGGAGCGAAGATCGATCTGGCTGAGATCAGCCAGACGGAAGAGCAGCGCGAAGCCCGCCACGGCGACCACCAGGGCCAGCAGAAGCTTCGTGGTCCTAGAGGTCATAGCCGAGCTTTTGGGCGAGATCGCCGCAGATGCGTTTGACCGTTGCCCGGTCAGGCGGGACGGCTTCGCTGGCCGCCGGATTGTGGCGTTCGGAAAAGGCCGCGTTGCCGGCGTTGACCTCGAAGCCGAGGCCCAACGTCGCCAGAATGGTACGTAGCGCTTCTGCGCGCCGGGCCGGATCGGCGAAGAGGTCCTCGTAGCGGATCAGGCAGTAATGGGGGGTCAGGTCTTTCAGCTTCAGGATCTGGCTGTTGCACCATTGCCATCGCCAGAGAACCTTCTCGGCGAAACTTGCATTTCGCCAGCCATCGGGCCGTGGGCTCGGATAGGGTGTGGCGAAGGGAATGAAATCGATGACGCATCGGAAACTGGCCGAGGCCTTGAAGCCCAGCATGGAAGCCGCCCAGCTTGCCGGTTCGCGCACCATGTGGACAACGCATAAGTCCCGGCCGGGATCGGGCAGCAGGTCGGTGAGGGGGCAAAGATGCGGATTGATTTCGACATAGGCAGCGGTCTCGCGGCCAAGCCGCGCCAGCCGGCTCTTGTGGAAATGCCATGCCAGCAGACTGCCGCCGATGCCCCAGTCGTTGCGCAGATTGGCCAGCATCAGGTGCTGGCGCGATGGCGGCGGTTCATGAATGGCGGTTACGTTTGCGCAATGGGTGTTCAGGAAGGACTCGAGAAACACCGTACCGGTCCGCCCCGCCGAAAGGATGTAACGCCATGGCTGCTGATCGCCCATGGACGTGTCATGTCACAGGATGATTGGGCTTCGGTTAATCCGCCCCGCCTTCGTCTTTTCCGTTCTCTTCAATGGGGATGGCATAGTTGCCGCCGAACCAGCGATTAAGATCGATCTGGGCGCAGCGGTTGGAGCAGAAGGGATGGAATTTCTGCACCGATTGCTTCTTGCAGATGGGACAGGGGCGGCGCGGCCGCAAGTGCGCAACAGGGCCCGGCATCAGACCTCGCTGTGGGGCCTGGTCATCCAGCTATGATAGACGGGATAGCCCGCGCCCTCGAGCAGATGCACCGTTTCATAGAGCGGCAGGCCGACGACGCCCGAATGCGAACCCGTCAGCATACGGACGAAAGCCTCGGCGCGGCCCTGGATGGCATAGGCCCCGGCCTTGCCGCGCCATTCGTCCGACAGAATATAGGTGTCGACATCCTCGCGCGACAGGCGCTTGAAGCGCACCTTGGTTTCGACACAGCGCGCCGAGAGCTTCTTGCCCGGCGCCATCAGGCAGACGGTGGAATAGACCCAGTGCGAGCGGCCCGACAGCAGCGACAGGCAGTCGCGCGCCTCTTCGGCGCTTTCGGCCTTGGGCAGGATGCGGCGGCCGAGACCCACCACCGTATCGGCGGCGAGAACGAAGGCATTGGGCAGAAGCCTCCGCACCATCGGCATGCCATAAGCCCGCTCGGCCTTCTCGCGGGCCAGCCGCAGGGACAGGGCGCGCGGCGTTTCGCGCTTGTGAGGCGTTTCGTCGACGTCCGCGGGGTTGAGCAGATCGGGCACCAGACCGGCGCGCTCCAGCAATGCCAAACGCCGCGGCGAGGCGCTGGCCAGCACCAGACTGACGGGGCCTTTTGCCATGGGAAATTATTTGAACCGGTAGTTGATGCGGCCCTTGCTCAAATCATAGGGCGTCATCTCGACCATGACGCGGTCGCCGGCCAACACGCGGATGCGGTTCTTGCGCATTTTGCCGGCCGTGTGGGCGATGATTTCATGGCTGTTGTTGTCGAGCTTCACGCGGAATGTCGCGTTGGGCAGAAGCTCCGTCACGGTGCCTTCGAATTCGAGCAGTTCTTCCTTGGCCATGTGGCTCCTTGATGTGGTTTTCGAAATCGCGCGGAAAATGGACCTGTTGGCAGGCAAAATCAAGCCTGACGCCAGTCAGATGGCACCCAAATCCATGAGATAGAGCAGGATCGAGGCGGTAATCGCGGCAAGGCCCGTGCCGAGTGCGATGGCGCCCGATACGGCGGGCACCGCCTCCTCGTTGCGCTGGGCGAAGAGGAAAGCATTGGCCCCCGTCGGCATGGCGGCAAAGAGCACGGCGACCTTGGCCCACAGCGGCGGCATGCTGACCATGTAACGCACCGCGATATAGACCAGCACCGGCATCAGCACCATCTTCAGGGCGAGCAGGATGAACATGCCGCTCCAGGCGCCGCGCAGCGAATAACCGGCCAGCGACACACCGAGCGCGAAGAGGGCGGTGGGAACCGATGCATCGGCCAGCATCTCCAGCATCTTATCGGCGATGGGGTGCAGGCCGATGCCAGTCAGCCGCCACAGTGTCCCGGTGATGAGCGACAGGACGATGGCGTTGGTGGCGAGATTGAGGAACAATTCCTTCGCCGTGCGGCCTAGCGAAAACGAGCCTGAATGGCGGGCCAGCTCGCGGTGCAAGGTCGCGGCAAACCACAGCACGGGCGCATGGATTGACAAGATCATGCCGAGCGGTATGGCGACACCCTGGCCGAAATGGGCCAGCGCCAGCGGGGTGCCCAGCAATGCTAGATTGCCGAAGCCCGCCGCCATGGAGGCGGCCGCACCACCGCTGGGCGACAGGGCATCAAGGAAGCGGGCGGCGAAGGCGGTGATGACCCAAGTGATGGCGAGGCCGCCGAAAAAGGCGATCCATAGACTCCAGGGGGCACCGTCCTGGGACTCCATGGTGGCCACCGTCTTGAACAGCAGGGCCGGAATGGCGACGTTGAAGACGAAGAGCGAAATGCCGCGGCCCGCCATGGCATCGAAGGTCTTTGTCTTGGCGAGCACGTAGCCAAGGACGATCATGCCGAACACCGGCAGGATGGTGGTGAAGATGGAGGTCATGGCCGCTGAGCCATACTTTCCCTCCCCCCCGCGGTAGGGCTATCGAATACGCCCCCTCTCACCCACGAATGTGGGGGAGAGGGTTGGGGTGAGGGGGTGGTGCAACGGGCGATTTCGTTGAAGATTGAGCCTGCGGTAACCACCCCCTCACCCTGCCCTCTCCCCCGCTGGCGCGGTGGAGAGGGGGCAAATACGATGGCCTTTCCCCTTGTGGAGATGAAAAAGAAGTTGCAGTGATTCGAGCGCAAGTCCGCGTCGCGCCTCACAGCCACGGCTGGCTGGCCGCCTGTTTCTTCTCGAAACTGTCGATCGAAGCCGCCTTCTCCAAGGTGAGGCCGATGTCGTCGAGGCCGTTCAGCAGGCAGTGCTTGCGGAACGGGTCGATGTCGAAACTCACCTTGCCGCCGTCCGGCCCGCGAATCGTCTGGCTCGGGAGATCGACGGTCAACGTGGCGTTGGCACCGCGCTCGGCATCGTCCATGAGCTTCTTCAAGTCCTCCGGGCTGACCTGGATCGGCAGGATGCCGTTCTTGAAGCAGTTGTTGTAGAAAATGTCGGCGAAGCTGGTCGAGATCACGCAGCGGATGCCGAAGTCGAGGAGCGCCCAGGGGGCGTGCTCGCGCGATGAGCCGCAACCGAAATTGTCTCCGGCCACCAGGATTTCGGCCTTGCGGTAGGCGGGCCTGTTGAGCACGAAGTCCGGCGTCTCCTGGCCGTCCTGGCTGTAACGCATCTCGTAGAACAGCGACTTGCCAAGCCCGGTGCGCAGAATCGTTTTCAG
>JANPCA010000536.1:0-2591 GCA_031430715.1 Hyphomicrobiales bacterium
ATAGCCAATGGCCTGCCGCGCTTCGGCGACTATCAGGATGCCATGAAGGCCGGCGCGCCATTCCTGTTCCATGCGTTGCTGGCGCCGGCGTTGAACATCGGGCTCCTCTCTCCCCGTGAGGTTTGTGAAGCCGCCGAAACCGCCGGGCGTTTGGTGAACGCGCCACTGAACGCGATTGAGGGCTTCGTGCGTCAGATATTGGGTTGGCGTGAATATGTGCGCGGCGTTTACTGGACCCTGATGCCGGAATACGAGCAGCGGAACGCGCTGCAGGCAACGCGAAAGCTGCCGGCCTTCTATTGGACCGGCGACACGCCCATGCGTTGCCTTCGCGAGGTGATCGGCGGAACGCTGCGATATGCCTATTCGCATCACATTCAACGATTGATGGTGACAGGCAACTTTGCCCTGCTCGCAGGTGTCACGCCGCAAGAGATCGAGCGCTGGTATCTGGCGGTCTACGCCGATGCGATCGAATGGGTCGAGATGCCCAACACGCTCGGCATGGCCGTTTTCGCCGATGGCGGGCAGATGGCGTCGAAGCCCTACGCCGCCTCGGGAGCCTACATCGACCGAATGTCAGACTTCTGTCGGGGATGCGACTACGACGTGAAGCAGAAGACGGGTCCGAAGGCATGCCCGTTCAACTATCTCTACTGGGCCTTCCTGATCCGTCAGAAAGACCGGCTTTCCGGTAATCCGCGGCTGGCGATGCCCTACCGTACGCTTGCCGGGTGGCCGCGAGAGCGCCAAGCCGCGATCCTTGCCGAGGCAGACGCGTTTCTTGAAGGGCTCCAGTAACGACTGGTTATCAAATTCAGCCGGGGAATTTTTCGGTTAGGGGCATCGCACTGACAGGTGCGGGATCTGAAATGATCACTGCCCAAAGCGGGAGAACCGGCTGTCTGCGACGGGCCATTAACTGCAAAATGTTAGAGCCGTTTGAACGTCTGCACCGGGTCATTCACATCGTGGGTTGACTGTCAGCTCTCGGGGTTGAGCGGCAATTTACGCTCGCTACGGCGTTCCCTTTGGGCGCGCTTCGCGAGTGACTTACTCTACCCAAGCCGATGTTAAGACAAGTCAATGGCTCAAATCAAAATCCGCTCGATCTCATCCAAGCTCACGTCATCGCTGCGCCGGTCATAGAGCTGGGTGGTGCGGGTTGAAGAGTGGTTCGCCATGGTGGCGGCCTTTTCCAGCGTGCCGCCGTTCTTGAGGTAAGCGGTGATGCCGGTGGCGCGGAAGGTGTGGTTGCCGACCTTCGTCTCGATCCCGGCGGCGCGGGCGCGGCGGCCGATCATCTCATAGGCATTGGCCTGGGGCAGGGGCGTGCGTGTGAGATTGTCAGTGCCCCGGCCAATGGTGCGGAACAGGGGGCCTTTCAGATCGTCCTTGAGGTTTTGGCCATCGATGTAGGCCTTGAGATAATCCTCAAGATTGTGATGGCAGGGCATCTCGTGCCGCTTGCCACCTTTCTCGTGCAGCCGCACCCAGAGGCGGTTCTTCTGCACGAATACATCCTCCACCTTCATGGCCAAAGCCGCGCCGATACGGGCGAAGGAATAGACCATAAGCCCAATCAGGGCGCGGTCGCGCAAGCCTACGGGGGTTGTGGTGTCGATGCCGTCGAGCAGCGCCCTCGCTTCCTCGGGCGACAGCACCGGCGTCTTGCCGCGCCTGACGATGTGCTTTGGCCCCCGCACCGCATGAGCCGGATTCACCGGCACCACCTGGCCGGTCACCAGCCAGTCGAACATCATGCGAATGGCAGAAAGCCGCTGCTTGGCCGTGGGGGCGGATTTGGTGCGGGTGAGGTACTCGACATAGGCGGCGACGTGAACCGGCTGGATCGCTGCCAGAGAAGTCACGCCCCGCGCCTCGCACCAAGCCAGAAACTCGCCCAACCCCCTCGCGTAGGCCTTGCGGGTGTTTGGGTTGCGGATATGGCTCGTGAAGAAGTCGAGGAAGCGCACTGCTGCCCACTCGCCGGTCGATGTGACCAAAGGGGGGAGTGCAGGGCTAGACGAGGGGAAAACGGTTATAGCGGTCACTTCCACTCCTCCAAACCCACAACCTTCTTGACTGGCCTGCTGCCGGTTCTGTGGACAGGCACTTAAGCTAGCCCAGCCTTTCGTTCGAACTCAATAGGGCTGAGATACCCCAGCGTCGAATGCCGGCGCTTGGGATTGTAGAAGCGCTCGATGTAATCGAGGACGTCAGCCTTGGCTTCAGCTCTCGAGCGATACGTCTTGCGCGCTGTCCGTTCGGTCTTGAGCGAGGAGAAGAAGCTCTCCATCGCCGCATTGTCCCAGACGTTCCCGGAGCGGCTCATCGAACAGTTGACGCCGTTGTCCTCCAGGAGCAGCCGGAACGGCTCGCTGGTATACTGGCTACCCTGATCCGAGTGATGCAGCAGGGCATCCGGTTTGCCGCGCTGCCAAATGGCCATGATACCAACCGTCATAAGTTATGACACTTCCGCCCATTGACGGGTAGCAAGCGAGACGATGCGGTCTGGGGTTTCAATGAGATCGTTCCAGGCCGCGCAGCAGGCTTCGACGATGGCGTCGTAGGTTTCGTAGATACGG
>JANPCA010000537.1:0-17820 GCA_031430715.1 Hyphomicrobiales bacterium
ACTGGCGCGCGCAACCATACCCTCGAGAAGCGCCGCCCCCCTTTTTCCAGGCGGCGATCCCCGAACCGGCCCAATGAATACTGTTCGTTCAACATGACGGCACCTCAATCGAATCGAAGTGCCCGCAATAGAATCACACCACCCCATCATGGCGGAACCCCCATCCCGCGGGGCGAGTCATTCCGCCGCACCAAGATGTGTGCATCAGCTAGCGCGAAAGCGGAGGATGACGGATTCCTGGGGTGATTCAAACCGGCCGGGACCCGCTTTAGCGGTTAAGCTGCGGTTCGGAAAGGCTTTGCGATGGCTCCACCGGCGCGTTAGAAGCGTGCCCGAACTTCGAGGTTTTGTCAGGATGGCCCGCCGCTCGATCGCCAAGGAAGCCGAAGCCGTGCGGCAACGCTTAGGCGGCCGCCCCATCGTTCTGGTGGGGCTGATGGGAGCGGGCAAGACCAGCGTCGGCAGAAGGCTCGCCGAGAAACTCGACATCCCCTTTGTCGATGCCGACCACGAGATCGAGAAAGCGGCGGGCAAGTCCATCGCGGAAATCTTCCATGATCATGGCGAGACCTACTTCCGCGAGGGCGAGCGCCGCGTCATCCAGCGCCTGATCGGCAATGGCGCGCAAGTGCTGGCAACCGGCGGCGGTTCCTATATGAATGAGGAGACCCGCGCCCGCATCCAGGGCCACGGCGTCTCGGTCTGGCTCAAGGCACCGCTCGACTTGCTCATGAAGCGCGTCCTGAAACGCCAGGACCGGCCGCTGCTGAAGGCCGGCGACCCGGAAGCGGTCATGAAGGCGCTCATCGACAAGCGCTATCCAGTGTATGGCCTGGCCGATGTGACGGTCGAGAGCCGCGACGTGCAGCATGGCCAGATGGTGAACGATGTGATCCGCGCGCTGGCGCAATGGGACGGATGGGGCGGCATGAACCATGGCTGATGAGCAGCGCCGCGAAACGGTTGCCGTGTCCTTGGGCGACCGCAGCTATGACATCACCATCGGCGAGGGCCTGCTGACCGGCGCGGGCGGCATCATCAGGCCGCTCCTGCGGCGCCCGGTGACCGCCATCGTCACCGACGCGCATGTCGCCAAGGCGCATCTGGCAGCCCTGGAGGCATCGCTTGCCGCCCACGGTATCCGTTCCACCGCCATCGTGCTGCCGCCCGGCGAAGGTACCAAGAGCTTCCGGCATCTGGCCGAACTCTGCGACGGGTTGCTGGCGGCGGGCATCGAACGCTCCGACCGCATCATCGCCTTTGGCGGCGGCGTCATCGGCGACCTGGCGGGCTTTGCCGCCGCCATCCTGAGGCGCGGCGTCGATTTCATCCAGATTCCGACAACGCTTCTGTCACAAGTCGACAGCTCGGTGGGCGGCAAGACCGGCATCAATTCGGCCCATGGCAAGAATCTGATCGGCGCCTTCCACCAGCCCGTCGCCGTCATCACCGACATTGCGCTGCTCGATACCCTGCCGCGCCGCGAACTGGCTTCAGGCTACGCCGAGGTCGCCAAATATGGTCTGCTGGGCGATGCCACCTTCTTCGAATGGCTCGAAGGCAACGCCCGGCACATCATGCGCGGCGATTCACAAGCCCGCATCCATGCCATCCGCAAATCCTGCGCGGCGAAAGCCAGGATCGTCGCCGAGGACGAGACCGAAACCGGGGTGCGCGCCCTCCTCAACTTGGGCCACACCTTCGGCCACGCGCTCGAAGCCGCCACCTCCTACTCGCAGCGCCTGCTGCACGGCGAGGGCGTGGCCATCGGCATGGTGCAGGCCTTCCGTTTCTCGGAACGCCAGAAGCTCTGCGCGCCCGGAACGGCGGACCGCGTCGCCCGGCACCTGAAGGACATCGGCCTGCCCACGCATTCCTCCGAGATACCGGGCGAACTGCCGCCGCCCGAAGCGCTCGTCGGCATCATGCGCCAGGACAAGAAGGCGCAAGCCGGCAAGCTCACTTTCATCCTGGCCCACGGCATTGGCGAAGCCTTCATCGCTCGCGATGTCGCGGCCAACGACGTCATCGATTTTCTCAACGAGGACTTGCGCATCAGATGAGTCTAGACCTGGGATTATCGGTTGCCGCCATCCTGATCCTCATCTTCTTCTCGGCGTTCTTCTCCGGTTCCGAAACCGCCTTGACCGCCGCGTCGCGGGCACGATTGAACGAAATCGAGCGGCGCGGCAGCCGTAGGGCTGCCATGGCGCTGGCCTTGACCAACATGCGCGAACGATTGATCGGAGCGCTACTGCTCGGCAATAACGTCGCCAACATCACCGCCTCGGCCCTGGCCACCGCGGTCTTGATCAAGATGTTCGGCGATTCAGGTGCGGTGATTGCCTCGGGCATCATGACCGTCTTGATCCTGATCTTCGCCGAAGTCCTGCCCAAGACCTATGCGATCGCCTATCCGGACCGCTCGGCCATCGCCGTGGCGCCACTGGTGCGCGTGCTGGTCGCCGTCTTCGGCCCCATCGTCATGGCGGTGGAGTTCATCGTCAAGGTCACGCTCAGGCTCTTCGGCGTCGACATCAAGAACACCCAGAACGTGCTCTCCGCCCATGACGAGTTGCGCGGCGCCATCGACCTCCACTTGAAGGAGGGAACGGTCGTCAAGAAGGACCGCGACATGCTGGGCGGCATTCTCGATCTGCAGGACCTTGAGGTCGCCGACATCATGGTCCACCGCACCAAGATGACGATGATCGACGGGTCGGAGGAGCCGAAGGAGATCGTCGCCAGGGTTCTGAAAAGCGGTCACACCCGCATCCCGGTGTGGATGGATACGCCCGACAACATCATCGGCGTGCTGCATGCCAAGGACCTGTTCATGGCCCTGCAGAAGCACAATGGCGATGCCTCGAAGGTCGATATCGAGGACATCCTGACGCCACCGTGGTTCGTGCCCGACACCCGCGCCATCCCCGATCAGCTTAACGCCTTCCTGCGCCGCAAGTCGCATTTCGCCATTGCCGTTGACGAATACGGCGAAGTGCAGGGCCTGATCACCCTTGAGGACATCATCGAGGAGATCGTCGGCGACATCAAGGATGAGCACGACGCCGTGGCCACCGGCGTGCGCCCCAAGCCCGACGGCTCTTATCTCGTCGAAGGCAGCGTGCCGATCCGCGACCTGAACCGGGCCTTCGACTGGACGCTCCCCGACGCGGAGGCCAACACCATCGCCGGCCTCGTCATCCACGAGGCCCGCATGATTCCGGACGTGGGCCAGGCCTTCAGCTTCCACGGCTTCCGGTTCGAGATATTGAAGAAGCGGAAACATCAGGTGACGGCGATTAGAATGTCGCCGCTGAAGAAGGCGGAGGGCGGGGAGGCTGCGGTGGGTTAGAGTGTTTCGGCGAGGGGGACTGCGCTACTCCCAAGCTCCGTCATGCCAGCGAAAGCTGGCATCCAGCTTCCTCCCTTGAAGCATGGAAAGCTGGACCCCAGCTTTCGCTGGGGTGACGGCGGTTGGGGTTGCTCACCCCGGCACCCCCGACTGTATCGCCAGCGCATGCACGCGCTCCTTCAATTCCCCGGCGAGCAAAGCATTGATCATGCGGTGCTGCTCCACCCGCGACTTGCCGCGGAAGCTCTCGGAGATGATCTTCACCCGGAAATGGCTCTCGCCATCAGCCCGCGCCCCGGAATGTCCCGCATGCTGGTGCGACTCGTCGATCACTTCAAGTGAGGTGGGCGCGAAACTGTGCTCCAGCTTTGCGGAGATTGTTTGTCCAACCGGACCCAATGTCATCATAGCGCTTATCCATTCCAAGGCTTGCTTCGAGGCCCCGCAGCACCCATAATCGCACGCAATGAAACTCGATTCAAAATACTTCGATAAGATCCGTGTCAAGAAGCCCGGCAGCGACAGGCCAGTGGCTGAATCCGTGCCGCAATGCGATTGGCCCGATTGCCCGCGCCCCAGCCGCCACAAGGCACCCATGGGCCGCGGCCACGAGGGCAAGTTCTACAATTACTGCACCCAGCACGTGCAGGAATATAACAAGACCTATAATTACTTCGCCGGCATGAAGGACAACGATGTCGCCGACTTCCAGAAGGACGCGCGGCTCGGCCACCGTCCCACTTGGAAACTCGGGCAGAATGCCTCCGCCACGGCGTCGAGCGTGCGCCGCAAGGCCCAACAGATGCGCACCGATCCCTTCGGCCTCAACGGCGGAGCACCCAAACAGCCCGGCCGTCACACCTCGGGCCGGGTGCTGCGCTCGACCGAGTTGAAGGCCCTGCAGACCTTGGGGCTGGACGACAGCGCCACGCCCGATCAGGTGAAGACCCAGTACAAGACGCTGGTCAAGCGGCTCCATCCCGACGCCAATGGCGGCAGCCGCGCCAACGAGGATACGTTGAAAGCGGTGATTCAGGCCTATGACCACCTGCGATCGAGCGGTTTCTGCTGATCCTTGCTCCTGAAGCGGCGAACGTCTAAAACGCGCTGCGAATTCAAGAAAAGATTGTGAATATGATTGCAAAGGCCAACGGCGACGCGAGCGGCATGCCCGACATCAAGGTGTCGGTGAAGCAGCTCTTCGGCTTCGACTCCAGCCTCGACGTGCCGGCCTATTCCAGGGCCACGGAACATGTTCCCGACATCGACGAGGACTATCTCTTCAACCGCGAGACGACACTCGCCATCCTGGCGGGCTTTGCCTATAACCGCCGGGTGATGGTCTCGGGCTATCACGGCACCGGCAAATCGACGCACATCGAACAGGTCGCGGCGCGCCTCAACTGGCCCTGCATCCGCATCAATCTCGACAGCCACATCAGCCGCATCGACCTGATCGGCAAGGACGCCATCGTGCTGAAGGATGGCATGCAGGTGACGGAATTCCGCGAAGGCATCCTGCCTTTCGCCTATCAGCACAATGTGGCGCTGGTCTTCGACGAATATGACGCAG
Organism: Hyphomicrobiales bacterium; assembly: GCA_031430715.1. Lineage (GTDB taxonomy): Bacteria > Pseudomonadota > Alphaproteobacteria > Rhizobiales > Aestuariivirgaceae > Aestuariivirga. The sequence goes on from JANPCA010000537.1 coordinate 4,929, forward strand.
GCCGGCCCGATGTCATGTTCGTCATCCAGCGCATCCTCGAAAGCTCCGGCAAGCTGACGCTTCTGGACCAGTCCAAGGTCATCCGCCCGCACCCGGCCTTCCGCCTGTTCTCGACCGCCAACACCATCGGCCTCGGCGATACCACGGGCCTCTATCACGGCACCCAACAGATCAACCAGGCCCAGATGGACCGCTGGTCGATCGTCACCGCGCTCAACTACCTGCCGCACGCGCAGGAATGCGGCATCGTTCTGGCCAAATCCAAGCACTATCAGAACGACAAGGGCCGCAAGATCATCGCCAACATGGTGCGCGTCGCCGATCTCACCCGCAACGCCTTCATGCAGGGCGACTTGTCGACGGTGATGAGCCCGCGCACCGTGCTGACCTGGGCCCAGAACGCCGAAATCTTCGGCGACCTCGGTTTTGCCTTCCGTCTGACTTTCCTGAACAAATGCGACGAGTTGGAGCGCAGCGTGGTGGCCGAATTCTACCAGCGCTGCTTCGGCGAGGAACTGCCCGAATCCTCCGCCCACGTCGCAATTGCGTAAGGCGATGATCCGCCATGACCGCTGAGAAGGATTCACCGGCGGGCGAGTTCAAGCGCGTGCTCACCATCGCCATGAAGACCATCGCCGAGGATGCGGAACTGACCGCGACCTTCGGCGGCGAGCCGCCCTCGCTCGCCGGCAACCGCGCCAAGCTGCCGCAGGTGGCCAATGACCTGAAGCCCGCCGACATCGCCATCGTGCGCGGCCTCTCCGACAGTTTCGCGCTGCGCATCGCCAATCATTCCGACAAGGTCCACGCCCGTTACCAGCCGCAAGGCAAGAATGCCCGCGCCGTCTATGAGGCGGTCGAGCAGGCCCGCATCGAGGCGCTTGGCGCCAATGCCATGAGCGGCATGAAGAGCAATCTCGCCGCCATGCTGGACGACCGTTACGCGCGCAAGGACGTGGCCCGCTACACCGACCGCAAGGATGCGCCGCTGGATGAGGCCGTGGCGCTGCTGGTGCGCGAGAAACTGACCGGAGCCTTGCCGCCCGAGGGGGCGCGCACCATGGTCGACCTGTGGCGCCCGTGGATCGAGGACAAGGCCCACGACAAGCTGACGCATCTGGGCGAGACGATTCACGACCAGACCGCCTTCTCGCGCCTGACGCGTGACATCATCGCCGCCCTCGATATGGCCGACGAATTGGGCGACGACCCCGATCAGGCGGACAACAGCGACGACTCTGAGAACCCGGAAGAGGATTCGGGCGAGCGCCAGGAAACGCCCGACGGCGAGGAACAGGACAGCCAGCAGCAGTCCATGGAGGAGTTGCAGGATTCCGAGGGCCAGTCCGATTCAGCCGAAATGGACGCCCAGCAGATGGACGTCGACGAGCAGATGGACGATGCCGATGGCGAGGAAGAAAGCGAGGGCGAGGAGCCGTGGCGCCCGCAGCTACCCTTCTCCTCGCTTTCCAATGAGGATTTCTACAAAGTCTTTACCAACCAGTTCGACGAGGAAATCGCCGCCGAGGATCTCTGCGATACGGACGAACTCAACAGGCTGCGCAATTATCTCGACAAGCAGTTATCGAGCCTTCAGGGCGTCGTGGCGCGGCTCGCCAACCGCTTGCAGCGCCGCCTCATGGCGCAGCAGAACCGCTCCTGGGATTTCGATCTCGAAGAGGGCGTGCTGGACGCCGCACGTCTGACGCGCGTGGTCATCGATCCCATGCATCCCTTGTCCTTCAAGATGGAGCAGGACACCGAATTCCGCGATACGGTGGTGTCGCTGCTGCTCGACAATTCCGGTTCGATGCGCGGCCGTCCCATCACCGTTGCAGCGACGTGTGCCGATATCCTGGCGCGCACGCTGGAGCGCTGCGGTGTGAAAGTCGAGATATTGGGCTTCACGACGCGGGCCTGGAAAGGCGGCCAGTCGCGCGAGAAGTGGCTGGCTTCGAACAAGCCCGCCAATCCGGGCCGCCTCAACGATCTCCGCCACATCATTTATAAATCCGCCGACATGCCGTGGCGGCGCGCCAGGCGCAACTTAGGTCTGATGATGCGCGAGGGCCTCTTGAAGGAGAACATCGACGGCGAGGCGCTGATCTGGGCCCACAACCGCCTGCTCGGCCGCCAGGAACAGCGCCGCATCCTCATGGTGATTTCCGATGGCGCGCCGGTTGATGACTCGACGCTGTCGGTCAACTCCGGCAACTATCTCGAAAAGCACCTGCGCCAGATCATCACCGACATCGAACAGCGCTCACCCGTCGAACTGATCGCCATCGGCATCGGCCATGACGTGACACGCTACTACAAACGCGCCGTCACCATCGTCGACGCCGAGGAGCTGGGCGGCGCCATGACCGAGAAACTGGCGGAGCTTTTTGCGGAGAAAGTGAAGATCGAAAAACGTGCGCCGGCCAGGCCCGCAAAGAAGCGCGCCAGGGCGTGATGGGCACATCGCCCAGCAGAACGAAGGAAAGCGGGATGCCAGCTTTCGCTGGCATGACGGGCTAAGGGGAATTTGTTGCCGCGCTCCCCTATTTCCGTCCCCCCAGCGAAAGCTGGGGTCCCGCTTATTCCCGCGAGTTGCCATCGGCGGGTTGCCAAGACAGTCTTTCACAAGCTCATAAGCAGGACGGCATCCTACATTGCATTGACGATTCTTTGGACAGCTTGCCAGCACGCGCCCGCCCGCGCCGAACCCATCACTGTCACCGCCGCACCCGTCTCATCCTTTCAGAACCTCAGCACCAACACCGAATTCGGCCCGTTCTCGTGGCGTGGCGGCCTTTCCCTCACCAGCCCCGAAACGAAATTCGGCGGCCTCTCGGGCCTTGCGCTCTCCGGTAACTGCGAGTCCCTCCTGGCCATCAGCGATGCCGGGCGCTGGTTCGAGGCCAAACTTACCTATGCCGATGGAAAGCTCAGTCGACTGACGGATGGCGGCCTGTCCCCCATGCTCGACAGCAAGGGCAGGCCCCAGCGCGGCAAGGTGTGGGGCGATGCCGAGGCCATGGCCGTGACATCCCCGGGCACCATCGCCGTCGCCTATGAAAGCCGGGTGCGTTTTGGAACTTACGACATCGGCGCCAAAGGTTTCGCTTCACCCTTCCAGCCCATGCCATATCCGAAGGACATCGACCGTGGCCCCGACAATGGCGAGGTGGAGGCCCTGGGCGTCCTGCCTTCGGGCCGCTTCATAGCAATTGCCGAGCGCAACCGCGACGCCCAAGGCAACATCCGCGGCTGGCTGTGGAAGGGAAAATCGCCGGAAGCCTTTTTCGTCAGCCGTTACGGCGGCTACAATATCACCGACTTGACCGTGCTGGCCGACGGCACCGTGCTGACCCTGGAGCGCAGCTTCTCCACCACAACGCTCCCCGGCATGGCCATCCGCCGCTTTCAATCTTCCGAAGCAACCAGGAACGCCGTCATCGCGCCCGAACTCATCCTCGAGGCCCGTGTCCCCTTCTTCGCCATCGACAACATGGAAGGGATTGCCGCCTGCGAACGCGGCGGTGAAACCCGTATCACCGTCATGTCGGACAACAATTTCAATACCAGCCTGCAGCGCACCCTGCTGCTGCAGTTCGCCTACAAGCCCTGAGCCTCGTATTTCTCGAGAAACGCTTCAACGCTCAAGACCCGCATATCGTCCACCGCGGCGGCAAGGCGGTCATGCTCCCAGTTCCACCAGGCGAGCGCGATGATCCGTATACTGATTTCGGGTGCAAAGCGCCACTTCAGAAAGCCCGCCGGAACGCCGGCGACGATGGCATGGGGCGCCACATCCCTGGTCACCACCGCGCCCGCCCCCACCACTGCACCATGGCCGATTGTGATGCCTGGCAGGACGATGGCGCCATGACCGATCCACACGTCGTGGCCGATTTCCACCCGCTCATTGGCGCGGGCTTCGCGGAAAGTCTTGTCGATCTTGGCGCCCACGAAATACTCGTTGGGCCGATAGGTCATCTTGTGCTGGCTGATACGCTCCATCGGATGGTTCAACGCATTGATGCGCACGTCCGATGCAATGGCGCAGAATTTCCCGATGCTTGCATAGATGACTTCGGCGTGGCGCTCGACATAGGAATAATCACCCAGTTCCGAATCCCAGAACTGCACCCGCTCCTTGACCTCGGTGAAGCGCCCGAGCACCGCGTTGCGCAAGGAAGCCGAGCCATGCACGCGTGGCGCGCCATCACGCGTGGCGGATGGCGAATGGCGTTTGGGTTCGTCGCAGGAAGTCATTCTTGATCCCCAATGGTCCTGGAGGCTCGCTTGTATCTCCCCCACATTTCGTCATGCCAGCGAAAGCTGGCATCCCGCTTTCTCCGCCGGCGAAGAGAGCGGGACCCCAGCTTTCGCTGGGGTGACGGATAGGGGGTGAGTATATGACACTAACGCAAAAGCCGCCCCAGATGGAGCGGCTTTGCAGAATAGCCGATGAACGGTTGAATCACGCGGCCTTGGCGGCTTCCGTCTTCTGGGCTTCGACTTTGCGGGCGATCGAGCGCTTGAGCTTTAGGGCCTTGAGCGACAGTTTCTCGTTGTCCTGCTTCAGCAGGAAGGTGTCCAATCCACCCACATGCTCGACCGACTTCAGCGCGATGGCGCTGATGCGGAGCCGATAGGTCAAGCCCATCGCATCGCTGATCAGGCTGACGTCGCACAGGTTCGGCATGAACCTGGTCTTGGTCTTGTTGTTGGCATGGCTGACCTTGTTGCCAACCAACGCATTCTTTCCCGTCAACTCACAACGCCGCGCCATGGGCACATGCTCCAGAATAAGGTTTAAGTCCGGGCGCCCCTCGAAAGGCTCCGGCTCGCTTGCGGCGTCTATAGGGGGCGGGCGCTCGGAGGTCAAGCCAATCGCCGGGAATTATCGGCGGGCCGAGGCGAAAGGCGCCTGTCCCGTTTTGGCACAGGGGGTTAACGGCGGAGGCCCGCAATTACCTTTGGGGCCCTGACAGGGGAACGCGTTAGTGGCTCCGTCAGGCCATGACCCGCTACATCTGGTAAGAACAAACCGGGAAAAACCAGCCTGCCGCGATTCGGGCACGCTCCGTTCCGGTCAACGCGGTCTTCGTTAAGATGGCCGGACGCCGGCGCTGGACTTCCGCAACACACCATGAACCATGACGGCGGAACGGTAAATGCCGGCGGGCCGTTTTGAAGGCATAGAACGTCTCCTCCACCGCTCCGGCATGGCCACCACCTTCGCAATTGCTGGGGAACAAATCCTGAATCGCCGCGCGTGAGCGATTCGGGCGGCATTCGTTCTCCTTTGAATCCAAAGCTTAACCGGGCGCCCCGCAACGGGCCATTTCCGCTTGACCTCCAACCCTCAGGCCCCCAAGTGTTGGGAAATTTCCGACTGCGAATTCTCGATGCCGCCTGTCCGTAACGTGACCGCCGTGCTGGGCCCCACCAACACCGGCAAGACCAATCTCGCAGTCGAGCGCATGCTGGCCCATGGCGGCGGCATGATCGGCTTGCCATTGCGCCTTCTGGCCCGCGAGATCTATGACCGGGTGCGGCTGCGCGCCGGCGAAAACGCCGTGGCACTGGTGACGGGCGAGGAGAAGATCATCCCCGCCAATCCACGCTATTGGGTGGCAACCGTCGAGGCCATGCCGTCCGACATCGATGTACCCTTCCTGGCCATCGACGAAGTGCAGCTCTGTGCCGATTTCGAGCGTGGCCATATCTTCACCGACCGGGTCTTAAGCCGCCGCGGCCGCGAGGAGACCATGCTGCTGGGGGCGGGCACCATGCGGCCCATCCTTGAGAAACTGCTGCCGGGCACCAGCTTCGTGACGAGGCCGCGCTTTTCGAAACTCACCTATGCCGGCCAGAAAAAGCTCACCCGCCTTCCCGGCCGCTCGGCCATCGTCGCCTTTTCCGCCGACATGGTCTACGCTACCGCCGAACTGATCCGGCGTCAGAGGGGCGGCGCCGCCGTGGTGCTGGGGGCGTTGAGCCCCCGCACCCGCAATGCCCAGGTGGCCCTCTACCAGTCGGGCGATGTCGACTATATCGTGGCGACGGACGCCATCGGCATGGGCCTCAACATGGATGTCGACCATGTGGCCTTTGCCTCCACCCGCAAGTTCGACGGTTTCCAATACCGCCAGCTCAACCCATCCGAACTGGGCCAGGTGGCGGGCCGCGCCGGGCGCTACATGAACGACGGCACCTTCGGCGTCACCGGCGAAGCGGATGTCTTTGACGAGGAAATGGTCGAACGCCTCGAAAGCCACAGCTTCGACAAGGTGCACATGCTGCAATGGCGCAACCGTGACCTTAATTTTTCAAGCCTCGAAGCCTTGCGCCGCACGCTTGCCGAACTGCCGCGCACCGAGGGCCTGACCCGCGCCCAGCCCAATGCCGATACGCTGGCCCTCGATGCGCTCGCCCGTGACCCGGCCACCAGCGATCTGGCCGTCAGCCAGAAGGATGTCGAACGCCTGTGGGAAGTTTGCCAGATCCCCGACTACCGCAACATCTCCAATGCCGAGCACGCCAACATCGTGTCGCGCATCTACCAGTTCCTGCAAACCGGCAGCGGTTACATCGACGAGGACTGGTTCGTGCGCCAGATGCGCTTCTGCGAGAACACCTCTGGCGACCTCGATACACTGTCCAACCGCATCTCCCATATCCGCACCTGGACCTTCGTCGCCAACCGCGCCGACTGGCTCAAGGCACCTCTCTATTGGCAAGTCCGCGCCAGGGAGATAGAGGACAAGCTGTCGGATGCCTTGCATGAGCGGCTGACACAGCGTTTTATCGACCGGCGTACCAGCGTGCTGATGCGCCGTTTGGCCCAGAAGGAAGAGTTGATGTCGACTGTTGAGGAAGATGGCGCCATCCATGTGGAAGGCGAATATGTGGGCCGCATCAAGGGCTTCCATTTCGTGCCGGACGGTAGCGCGGAAGGGGCCGAGGCGCGCGCGCTGAAGGCGGCGGCGATTTCCGCTGTGGCCGCCGAAATCCTCGCCCGCGCCCAAGCGGTCTCCGCCTGCCCCGATACGGCGCTGAAAGTGACGCGAGATGGCCAGATCGTGTGGAATCACGCCGCCGTCGGCAAGCTTGAGGCCGGTGCCAGCCTCCTCAAACCCCGCGCCACCGTGCTGGCCGGTGACCAGTTGAGCGGGGCTGAACGCGAAGCCGTCCAGGCCCGCCTGCAGAAATTCACCGATCGCCATGTGGCGGCGGTCCTCGAGCCGCTGATCAAGTTCGAGGAGGCCGAGGGCTTCGAGGGTATCGCCCGCGGCCTGGCCTTCCGGCTGGTCGAGACCTTGGGCGTGTTGCCGCGCGATACGGTGACCGAGGAAGTGAAGGCCTTGAGCCAGGAGGATCGCGCCAGGCTGCGCGGCCTCGGCGCCCGTTTCGGCGCGTTTAATATTTATGTTCCCCTGCTCTTGAAACCCGCCCCCACCGAATTGCGCCTGCTGCTCTGGGCGCTGCAACTGCAGAAGGAGGGTAAGCTCGACCCCGCCAATCTGCCCCAGCCGCCGGGCCAGGGCCTGACGTCGGCCGCCTTCGACCGCTCGACGCCGCGCGGTTTCTATGGCGTCTGCGGCTATCGCATCTGTGGGTCGCGCGTGGTCAGGATCGACATGCTGGAGCGCCTGGCCGACATGATCCGCGAGCGCGTCTTCTGGCGGCCAAGGTTCCCCGAGGAAAAGCGCCCCGCCGGTTCCGTCGAAGGCGGCGGCTTCATGGTGGTGGCCGACATGATGTCCCTGGTCGGCTGCTCGGGCGAGGATTTCCTAGGGATCATCAAGAGCCTCGACTTCCGCATGCAGAAGAAGAAGGTCAGACGGCCCGCGGTGGCTGCGGCGGCGGCGCCGGTGCCGGTTGAAGCCGCCGAAGTTGCCGCTGAACCGGTGGCGGGTGTGGCAATGGCCCCGGTTCCTGAAACCCCCGCCGAAATTCCGGTGGCCGAGACACCAGTAGACGTGGCGGACCCTGTTCCAGCCGAAGCCGTTGCCGAAATTCCAGCCGAAACGGCGACGGCGGAGGCACCTGCCGATACACCAGCCGAAGCGCTGCCCGAGACCCCTGCCGCACCGGAAATCCCCACGGAAGAAGTGGAAATCGAAGTCTGGTGGCCCAAGGATACCGGCCCCTTCCGCCACCGCCCCGAACGGTCAAAGCCCCAGCACCGCCGTGCGCCGGCCATAGCGCCCGCTATGGCGCAGCCCGCCGGTGAGGCACCGCCGGAGGGTGAGGTCAAGCCCCAGGAGGTGCACCCGCCACGTCAGGACCGCCGCCCCCGCCGTGAAGAGCGCCGCCCCAAACACGCCGAGCACCAGGGAAAGCCCGGCGACAGCCGCCCGCCCAGGGATGACGCGCGGCCGAAGCGCAACGATGCCCGACCGAAGCGCGAGGAGCGTCAAGTACCGCCCCGCGAGGAGCGTGCCGCCCGGCCCGAAAAGCCCATGGACCCCCATTCGCCCTTCGCCGTCCTGCTGGCGCTGAAGGCCAAGATGGCCCAGAAGTGACCGGAAACCGTTGACAGACCGGCCCCGCCAGCGCCTCGACAAGTGGCTGTGGTGCGCACGCATCGTCAAGACGCGCCCTCTTGCCGCAGGCCTAGTGGAGAACGGCCACGTGCGCCTCAACCGCAACAAGGTTCTGAAACCCGCCCATGAGGTAAGCGCGGGCGACGTCCTCACCATTGTCCTTAGCTCCCGCGTGCTCGTGCTGCATGTCGAAGCCCTGGCCGAAAGGCGCGGACCCGCCAGCACCGCCCGCCTGCTGTACCGGGAGGAGGTTGCGTCCGGCGCGGGGGTGGAGGCGCAAAAAGGGGATGCAAGGGGAAGCGGAACTTGCTAAACAGCCGTTCGATATAAAGAACGGTTGAGCTTCCATGACCTACATCGTCACCGAAAACTGCATCAAGTGCAAATACATGGATTGCGTGGAAGTCTGCCCTGTGGATTGTTTCTACGAGGGCGAGAACATGCTGGTGATCCACCCCGACGAATGCATCGACTGCGGCGTCTGCGAACCGGAATGCCCGGCCGATGCGATCAAGCCCGACACCGAGAAAGGCCTCGATTCCTGGCTGGCCCTCAACACCGAATATGCCGCCAAATGGCCGAACATCACCGCCAAGAAAGACGGCCCCGAGGACGGCAAATCCTTCGACGGCATGGAAGGCAAGCTGGAGAAGTTCTTCTCCCCCAATCCGGGTGAAGGCGATTGACGTAACGTTCAAATGGTCCGGGCGCCACCTCGTTGGGACCATGTGCGCAGCGCACAACCGCCATGCCCCGGTTAACTTATCTTAACCTTTTCCCCGGGATTCCTCCGTGTGCGGTGCAAGATTCCGCCGTATACGGACATCGCGGTCTTTAAAATTGCCTAAACTTGTGATATACATTCACTGATGAGTATGTAGATCGCATCGGATGAACAAACCGGGCCTCCAAAGCTCGGGTTTTTTTCGCCCTGACGCTGGAATTCTTATGCTGAGAAAGACGCCCACGGGCAGCTTTCCGCTGAATTCGAGTGTGTGTGGCGGAACTGCAGAACGCTGAAGGCTTGGCATAGGCGCCGCAACGCTGCGTCCAAGCTCCGTTTTGCCTCATTCGTGGTGCATGCTCCAACACAGAGGGGAAAGGCATAACCAGAAATGACAAAGCCCAAGGCAAAGACCACAACGGCAAAGAAGCCGGTGGCAAAGGCAAAATTGAAGTCGGCCCCGAAGAAAGCATCAGCACCCGTGACAAAACCCAAGGCCGCTCCGGCCAAAGCCCAGTCGAAACCCTCAAACCCCGCACCCAGGCCCGCCACGGCGCCCGAAGCCGCCGTAAGGAAGGCGCCTGACACCCGCTTGGCCGCTCCGCAGCGCATGGGTCCGCCGCCGCCGTCAACCGGCAAGCCTGGCATGTCAGGCCCCGTCGTTGGAACACCCGCCGCCAAGAAGCTGGTCTTCAAGATCAATGAACTTGTGGTCTATCCCGCCCACGGCGTGGGCAAGATCATGATGATCGAGGAACAGGAGATCGCCGGCGCCAAGCTCGAACTCTATATCGTGGACTTCGAGAAGGAGAAGCTGCGCCTCAAGGTTCCGACCGGCCGCGCCGAGCAGAAGGGCATGCGCCGCCTGTCCGACAAGACCCAGATCGAGAGCGCCTTCAAGGTTCTGAAGGGCCGGGCCCGCATCAAGCGCACCATGTGGTCGAGGCGCGCCCAGGAATATGACGCGAAGATCAACTCCGGCGACATCATGGCCGTGGCCGAGGTGGTGCGTGACCTTTACAGGTCGGAGCGCCAGCCCGAGCAGTCCTATTCCGAACGCCAGCTCTTCGAGCAGGCCCTGGCCCGCATGGCGCGTGAAATCGCCGCGGTGAAGAAGATCGACGACGACCAGGCGATCAAGGAAGTGGAAGACTATCTCTCCAAGAACGCCAGGCGCGTGCCCGCCGCCGGCGAGAAGACCGAGGACGACGTCCCCGCCGAGGAAGCCGCATAGGTCTTCAATCCGCATCGACATCGAGAAGGCCCGGTCGCCGCTGCCGGGCCTTTCCTTTCTAGCCACTTCCGCTCTATAAGGCGGGACTGAAGCACGGTCCCATAGCCCAGCTGAATGGAGCATCGGTTTCCAAATTCGATGCTCTTGTTTCAGGAAGGCGAACCGGATCATGATCTTAGGCCTGTTCGGTATCGGCCAGGTACCGTATAGGCACCGCGTGTGTGGCGTTTGGTCCCGGTAGCTCAGCAGGATAGAGCACAGGTTTCCTAAACCTGGGGTCAGGGGTTCGAATCCCTTCCGGGACGCCAATGCCGCGTTTTATAGGTCTCGATTGCCAGCATGGGCCATTGATTCACGGCACTCTTTCATCCTGTCGAAAGGTTACTGGATGAAACTTCAGTGGCAGGTCGGTTGCACATCGGTTTGCATTCGGGTCCGGAGCAGAAAGAGCGCGGGGAACCTCTTCCCCGCGCTCCTTAATCCGCCGGTCTACGGAACAATCAATCGCCCTGGGCTGCGAATTCTTCCTGGGCTTCGCCGCCCTGCTTCTTCGAGATGTCCTCGCCGGTTGCCTGGTCGACCTGTTTCATCGACAGGCGGACCTTGCCGCGGTTGTCGAAGCCGAGCAGCTTGACCTTGACCGTATCGCCCTCGTTGACCACGTCGGAGACCTTGTTGACGCGCTTCGAGGCCAGTTCCGAGACGTGCACCAGCCCGTCGCGGGCGCCGAAGAAGTTCACGAAGGCGCCGAAGTCGACGACCTTGACGACCTTGCCGTCATAGATCTCGCCCACTTCCGGCTCCATGACGATCGACTTGATCCACTTGAGGGCGGCTTCGATCGCCGTGCCCGACGACGATGCCACCTTGATGGTGCCGTCGTCCTGGATGTCGATCTTCGCGCCGGTCTTCTCGACGATCTCGCGGATGACCTTGCCGCCGGTGCCGATCACTTCGCGGATCTTGTCGGTGGGGATTTTCAGCGTTTCGATCCTGGGCGCATGTTCGCCCAGGCTGGCGCGCGCCCCGGTCAGGGCGTCCGCCATCTTGGAGAGGATATGCAGGCGGCCGTCCTTGGCCTGCCACAGGGCGGTCTTCATGATCTCCTCGGTGATGCCGGTGATCTTGATGTCCATCTGCAGCGCGGTGATGCCCGCTTCCGTGCCCGCCACCTTGAAGTCCATGTCGCCCAAATGATCCTCATCGCCCAGGATATCGGAGAGTACCGCGAAGCGCTCGCCCTCCTTGATCAAGCCCATGGCGATGCCGGCGCAAGGGCTCTTCAGCGGCACGCCCGCGTCCATCAGGGCCAGCGATGTCCCGCACACCGTGGCCATCGACGACGAGCCGTTCGACTCGGTGATCTCGGAGACGACGCGGATGGTGTAGGGGAACTGGTCGGTGGCGGGCAGCAGCGGATGGATGGCCCGCCAGGCGAGTTTGCCGTGGCCGATTTCGCGGCGGCCCGTGGCGCCCATGCGGCCGGTTTCGCCGACCGAGAAGGGCGGGAAATTATAGTGCAGCATGAAGGTGCCCTTGTGGGTGCCGTCGAGCGAGTCGATATATTGCTCGTCCTCGCCGGTGCCCAATGTGGTGACGACCAACGCCTGAGTCTCGCCGCGCGTGAACAGCGCCGAGCCATGGGTGCGCGGCAGCACGGATGCCTCGGCGATGATCTGGCGCACCGTCTTGGTGTCGCGGCCGTCGATGCGCAGGCCCGTGTCGAGAATCGCGTTGCGCACCACATCCTTTTCGAGATGCTTGAAGGCTTCGCCGATCTTGTTGGGTGGAGGTGCATCCACCTTGTCCTCCCCGGTCAACGCCGCCATGACCTTGTCCTTGGCCTTGGCGACGGCTTCCTGGCGGGCTTCCTTGGTGGGGATCGCGTATCCGGCGCGAACATCCGCTTCGGCAATCGCCTTCACCCGGTTATAAAGCGCGTCCTGATCGGGCGGCGTAAAGTCGCGGGGGCTCCGCGAAGAGCGCTCGGCGAGCCGGATGATCGCCTCGATCACCGGCTGGAAGCCGCGGTGGCCGAACATGACGGCGCCGAGCATGATCTCCTCGGACAACTCCTTGGCCTCCGATTCAACCATCAGCACCGCGTCCTGGGTGCCGGCGACGACCAGATCGAGCTCCGAGAGCTTCTGCTGCTCGATCGATGGGTTCAGGACATATTCGCCGTTGATGAAGCCGACGCGCGCCGCACCCACCGGGCCCATGAAGGGGATGCCGGAGATGGTCAGCGCCGCGGACGAGGCGACGAGTGCGAGAATGTCGGTGTCGTTCTCGAGGTCATAGGAGAGCACCGTGGCGATGACCTGGGTCTCGTTTCTGAAGCCATGGACAAAGAGCGGGCGGATCGGCCGGTCGATGAGGCGCGAGATCAGC
>JANPCA010000538.1:0-2133 GCA_031430715.1 Hyphomicrobiales bacterium
CAAATAGGCCAGCATGATGACAATGGGGACGACCGTGAAGGCGGCGGCGAGTGGAATGTTGCCGGCCGTGCCCTGCAGCGCATAGACGGCCTGGCCCAGAAAATACGTCGAGTTGCCGATGATCTGCGGAATGATGTAAACGCCGAGCGTCAGCGAGAAGGTGAAGATCGAGCCGGCGATAACGCCCGGCAGGGCGAGTGGCAGGATCACCGTCCGGAAGGTTTGCTGGGGTGTGGCGCCGAGATCGGCCGAGGCTTCGAGCAGATTGGCGGGGACGCGCTCAAGGGCTGCTTGAGTGGGCAGGATCATGTAGGGCAGCCAGACATAGACGAAGACCAGGAAGGTGCCGATGAAGCTGAAGGACAGCGACGGTCCGCCGATCACCGGGACCGAGAGCAGGGCGTCGAGTGCCCAAGTCACATGCAGCTCCCCCGCCAGCCAACTAACGATGCCCTCCTTGGCGAGGATCAGTTTCCAGGCATAGACCTTGACCAGATAGCTCGACCACAGCGGCAGCATGACGAGTAAGTAAAACAGCGCCTTCCACTTGCCGCGCGCATATCGCGCCGCGAAGTAAGCGAAGGGAAAGGCCAGCGCGATCGAGGCGAAGGTCACCGTCAGCGCCATGATCAGTGAACGGATGATCACGTCGAGGTTGGAGAGCCGCAGCAGCTCGCCATAGGTCTGGAGCGTGAACTCGTATCTGATGAAGCCCGAGAACTCGTCGATCGAATAGAAGCTGTGCAGCAGGAGGGCCAGCAGCGAGCCCAGATAGACGATGCCGAGCCACAGCAGCGGCGGCGCCAGCAGCAGCATGAGGAACCAGCGAGGGTTCCGGAACAACGCATCCGAAATGCGCCCCATCGGCCTTGCCGCCGCGGTCACGCCTCACCTGCCATGATGTGCAGCGCGGAGGAGGGCCAATGCAGCGTGAGTTGGTCGCCCTCGGCAAACCGCCCGAGCGCCGACGGCGCCGCGACATTGACCTGATCGCCCGCCGCCGTCAGCGTGTTGAGACGGGTGATGGCACCTTGGTAGTGGATGGCCTTGACGGTGACGCCCACATGATGATCCCCCGGAGGCTGCGGTCGCCCACGCAGCACACCGATCTTTTCCGGCCGCAAACTCGCCCAACGCTCAGGCCCACCCGATGCCTTGGTCAGTGCCGGATGCAGGACATTGGATGAACCCACGAAATCGGCGGTGAAGCGAACCTGCGGGTGCTCGTAGATATCCTCTGGCGTTCCGACCTGGACGATCTTGCCATCGTTGAAAATGGCGACGCGGTCGGCCATCGACAGCGCTTCGCCCTGGTCGTGGGTGACGAAGACGAAAGTTATCCCCAAATTGCGCTGCAGCGCTTTCAGTTCGACCTGCATCTGTTCGCGAAGCTTCAGATCAAGCGCTCCCAATGGCTCGTCAAGCAACAGGACCTTGGGCTGGTTCACCAGGGCGCGGGCCAGTGCCACGCGCTGGCGCTGACCGCCGGACAATTGCGAGGGCCGGCGCGCACCGAAACCGCCAAGCGCCACGAGAGACAGCGCCTCCTCGGCCTTGCGATGGCGCGCCGATTTTCCGATGCCCTTGACCATCAACCCGTAGGCGACGTTGTCCAGCACCGTCATATGCGGAAACAGCGCGTAGTCCTGGAACACCGTATTGACACTGCGCCGGTAGGGCGGCACGCCCTCGGCGGTCTCGCCGAAGATTTCGATGTGGCCCGAAGTTGGCTGTTCGAAACCGGCGATCAACCGCAGGCAAGTGGTCTTGCCCGACCCGGAAGGCCCTAGCATGGCGAAGAACTCGCCCTCGGGAATATCGAGCGAGACATCGTCGACGGCGCGCACATTGCCGAAATGGCGGCAGACATGCTGGAAGGAAACGGCGGTGGTCATGGCGATACCTTGCTTCCTTCCCCCTCGCGGGGGAAGGTGGATCGCGCCTTTTTTGGCGCGAGACGGAAGAGGGGGGTGGTGCGGCAAACACCTCTGTCGAAGGAACTTGTGGAACCGCCCCCTCTTCCGGCGCGTTCCGCGCCACCTTGTAACATCACAGTGTGGTAGCTTGTTCTTGTCTCGCGAGAGGCGCGGGGGGCGGGGCGGGCGGGCCCGCCCCCCCCGGGGGGTTTTGGCT
>JANPCA010000539.1:0-3881 GCA_031430715.1 Hyphomicrobiales bacterium
CCAAGGTCGGCGTGTGGAACAACCTGATGGACGAAGCCGAATTCCTCTTCGCCAAATGGAACGAGTTCAACGCGGCGTAGCGCATTGCTCTCCTCTCCCTCGGGAGAGGAAGGGGCCCATGCGGAACGCATGGGAAGGTGAGGGGACCGGACGCCAATCGTGTTCGCCTGCTCCCCTCATCCTCCCACGCCAGCCGGCGCGGGCCCCTCCTTCTCCCGATGGGAGAAGGGAATTTAACTCAGCGCGTCCTTCAAGCGGTAATACAGCATGGCCGCCACCAGGATCGGCGTACGGATGGGGCCGCCGGGGAAGGTGGCGTGCTTCACGCGCGCCAGCAGGTCGAAGCGTTCCGCTTGCCCGCGGATGGCTTCCGCCATCAGCTTGCCATAGAGGCCCGCCAGTGCGACACCCTGGCCTGAATAGCCATGGGCGTAGTACACGGTGGGCGACAGGCGCCCGCAATCCGGAATGCGGTTCGCCGTGATGGCGATATAGCCGCCCCAGGCGTGGCCGATCTTCACGTCGCGCAACTGCGGGAACACCGACAGCATGCGCGGGCGCATATAAGCCCCCAGATTGGGCGGCTCAAATGTCGAATAGCTGGCGCGTCCGCCGAACAGCAGGCGCGTGTCGCCGGAGAGGCGGAAATAATCGACGATGAAATTGGTATTGGCCACCGCCTCGCCATCGCGGATCAGCGACCGCGCCAAGGTTTCGCCCAAGGGTTCGGTGGCCAGGATGTAACTCGCGACCGGCATGACCCTGCCGTAGAGCTTGCTGACCGTGCGCCCGAGATAGGCATTGCCGGCGATCACCATGAATTTCGCCTTGACCGTGCCGTTCTCCGTCCGGGCCATTGGACTGGCACCCGTCTCGACCGTGACAACGCGCGACATCTCATGGATCACGGCGCCTGCCGTCAGCGCGGCGCGGGCCAGGCCGAGACAGTAGTTCAAGGGATGCAGATGTCCGGCACCGCCCTCGCGCAGCGCCCCATGATAGATCCGTGTACCGAGCTTTTCTTCCAGCTCCGCCTTGCCGAGTACCGACGTATCGGCGACGCCGAGGCCGTCAAGTTCGTCCTTCCATTCCTTCAAGCCGTCGAATTGCGATGGCTTCGGGATGACGTGGAGATAGCCCCACCTGAGATCGCAATCGATGTGATGGGCGTTGATTCGCTCTTTGAGCAGCTGCTTTGACTCTTCGGCCAACGCGAAGCAGCGCTTTGCGTCCTCAATCCCCAATTGCTTTTCGATCTTCTGCTGCCCGGAGGAAAAACCCGTGCAGACCTGGCCGCCGTTTCGCCCCGACGCGCCATAGCCCGCCCGCTCGGCCTCCAGCACCACCACCTTGTAACCCACCGCCGCCAGTTCTAGCGCCGCCGAAAGCCCGGTATAGCCGGCACCGATCACGCAGACATCGGCGCTGACCTCGCCCGTCAACGGCGGAAAGCTGGGGAAAGGCGCGGCGGTCGCCCGATAATAGGAGGGGGCATCGATCGATTTCGGCATCATCACGGGATTTAGCGTCCCCCATTTGCTTGGTCAAGCTTCCGGGCTAGATTGCCCATGGTTTGAACAACAAATGGGATACCATGACCCAATCGCGTTTTGATGACTGGATCAAAGAAAACCGGATCAGCGAGGTGGAATGCCTGGTGGCCGACATGAACGGCACGGCGCGGGGCAAGATCCTTCCCCCGAAGAAGTTCCTTTCAGGCAACCGCACGCGCGGCCTGCGCATTCCGGAGGAAGTCTTCACACTGACGATCAATGGCCGCTTCACCACCGACACGCGCGCGGTGAGCGACAGCGCCATCGACATCTACATGCAGCCCGACGCCGACACCATCCGCTTCGTGCCCTGGTACCAGGAGCCGACCGCCCAGGTGATCTGCGACGCTTTCCACCTGAATGACGATCCCGTCGAGATATCGCCCCGCCATGTGTTGCGGCGCGTGCTGGCGCTGTACAAGGAAAAGGGCTGGCGCCCGGTGGTGGCGCCCGAGCTTGAGTTCTACCTGGTGAAGAAGAACCTCGACCCCGATTATCCGCTCGACGCGGCGGTGGGACGGACGGGCCGCAAGGAACCGGGCGGCCAGGCCTATGGCATCGACGCCGCCAATGATTTCGATCCGATCGTCGAGGACATCTACGATTATTGCGAGGCCCAGGAACTCGATGTCGATACCTTAAGCCACGAAAGCGGCCCGGCCCAGCTTGAGATCAATTTCAACCACGGCGATCCGCTGGAATTGGCCGACCAGGTGTTCCTGTTCAAGCGCACCGTGCGCCAGGCGGCCCTGAAGCACGACGTCTATGCCACCTTCATGGCCAAGCCCCACGAGAACGAGCCGGGATCCTCCATGCACATTCACCAATCGGTGATGGATGCCAAGACCGGCAAGAACATCTTCGCCTCGAAGGACGGCACGCCCTCGAAAATATTCCTGAACCACATCGGCGGGTTGCAGCGCTATCTGGCCGCGGCACTGCCGCTGCTGGCGCCCAATGTGAATTCCTACCGCCGCCTGGTGCCCGATTCCGATGCGCCGACCAATGTGCACTGGGCCATCGACAACCGCACGGTCTCATTGCGCGTGCCCTCATCCGACCCTGCGAATACGCGCGTCGAAAACCGCGTGGCCGGTGCCGACTCCAATCCCTATCTGGCCTTTGCCGCCTCGCTGGCGGCGGGCTACCTCGGCATGGTCGAACGCATCAAGCCGTCCGATCCGGTCACCGGCTCGGCCTACCGCTACGCCCACACGCTGCCGATCAGCCTGGACGAAAGTCTCGACAAGCTGAACTATACGAAGGCACTGAAGCAGGTGCTGGGCGAGAAATTCTGCGAAGCCTACAATGACGTCAAATATCAGGAGATGCAGCACTACCGCCGGGTGATCAGTTCCTGGGAGCGCGAATACCTGTTGCTCAACGTCTGATGGAGAAGATGGGCCGGGTCTGTATGATAGCCGAATCGTTTTTGCCGGAGGTCGAATGCGTGCCGTCTTGATTGCCGTTTTATGGTGCTTCTTGGCTGTGCCGTCCGCCTTGGCCGGCAGGAATGCGCAAGCACCGGACTATGCCGCGGTGTCCGCCGCGGTTGCCGAAATTCTCAAACGTCCGGCCCGCCTGCCGCTGCCGCTCGAACGCATCCGGCCGGCACTCGCCGCCCATTATATCGCCGGGCAGGGGACCATCTATTGGGTGGGGACGGGGCGCATGACGCCCTTCATCCAGCGCCTCGCCGATGCCGCCGATGACGGCCTCAATCCGGATGATTATCCTGTCGACGCGCTGATTGAACTTCGCGATTCGATTGTACCCGATGACCCGCGCGCCGCGGCGCAAACCGAATTGCTCTATTCCGCTTTCTTCGTGGCCTATGCCACCGATCTGAAGATCGGGCGCGTGACCCCCCAGAAGGTCGATCCCAGGCTGTTCCGCAACCGCAAGTCCGTCGACGTGCTCCGCATACTGACGGAATTGAAGAAGCAGCGCGATCCGGGCAAGTTCCTGTCGGTCTTCGAATCGCGCAATCCGCATTACCGCGCCTTGAAGAAGATGCTGGTCCTCTACCGCGCCATGGCGGGCTCCGGCGATTGGCCCGCGATTGCCACCGGTGCCAATATCGCGCCAGGTGCCAGCGATCCCCGCGTTCCGCAAGTCCGCCGGCTGCTGTTAATGACCGGGGACCATCAGGGCGGCGGCAGCGGCAACGCCTATGATGCCCAGACGGTGGCCGCCATGAAGCGCTTCCAGTCGCGCCATGGGCTCGAGGCCAAGGGATTGATCGGCAAACAGACCATATTGGCGCTCAACGTCCCGCCAGGCGAGCGCGCCCGCCAGATCATGCTCAACATGGAACGCTGGCGCTGG
>JANPCA010000540.1:0-9151 GCA_031430715.1 Hyphomicrobiales bacterium
GTGGCATCCCCACGCGGCCGTTTTTTCTTGCGCGGTACCCGGGAATTGATTCTGTTCAAGGCACGGGGTGGCGGATGCGTTCGATGGTGACCAGAATTCCGGAGGCGGCATGCTCATAGCAATCATCAGCGACATTCATGCCAACCAGCTGGCGCTGGAGGCCTGCCTCGCGCAATGCGCCGGACTTGGCGCCAGCCAACTCGTCTTTCTGGGTGACGTCGTTGGCTATGGCCCCGATCCGGAGGCCGTGACCTCGCGGCTGTCCGAGCTCATGGCCATGGGCGCATTGGCGATCCTGGGCAATCACGACGAAGCGGTGTTCACGCCATCCATGCGGATGAATGAAATCGCCACCCGGGCCATCGCCTGGACGCGGACGCGGCTCAGCGATCAGTCGCAACGCTTCCTCAAGAGTCTGCCGCTGACCGCCACGCTTGGCGATGTTCTGCTGGTTCATGCCGATGCCTCGGAGCCGGGGCGCTGGAACTATGTGACCGATGGAGAAGCGGCGCGGCGTTCACTGGCCGCCACTGGCGCACGCGTCACGATCTGCGGTCATGTGCATGTGCCGCAACTCTATTGCATGACGGCGACAGCCAAGGTCGTTGCCCATGTGCCAATAACCAGCGTCCCCGTGATCTTAAGCGAGCAGCGGCAATGGCTGGCGGTGGCCGGGGCCTGCGGGCAGCCGCGCGACGGCAATCCGGCGGCGGCCTTCGTGACCTACGATACCTCAACACGGGAACTCATCTATCGGCGCGCGCCCTATGATGCCGAGGCCGCGGCGCAAAGGGTGCGCGCGGCGGGACTCCCCGAACAACTGGCAAAGCGTCTGATCACCGGAACATGAACGATGGCGAAAACCAGACTTGAAACCGGCACGATACTTGATGGGTTCATCATCGGCGAGCGCATTCACAAGGGCGGCATGGCGCATCTGTGGGCGGTGACGCGGCAAGGCGATCCGGCGGTCATGCTGATGAAGATTCCGGTGCTGCACGAGGGTGAGGACCCCGCGGCCATCGTCGGCTTCGAAATGGAGCAGATGATCATGCCGCGGCTCAAGGGCATCCATGTGCCGCGCTTCATCGCCAATGGCGACTTTGCCAGGCAGCCCTATATCGTCATGGAGCGGCTTGCCGGCGAAACCCTCCTGCCGCAACTGGACAAACTGCCACTTCCGGCCGAACAGGTGGCGGACCATGGGGCGCGGATCGCCGACGCGCTGGAGGCATTGCATGCGCAGCGGGTCATCCACCTCGATCTCAAGCCGTCGAACATCATGTTCCGGCCATCCGGCGAGGCCGTGCTGATCGACTTCGGACTGGCCCGGCACCGCGATCTGCCGGACCTGCTGCGGGAGGAATTCCGGCTCCCCTATGGCACAGCGCCCTATATGGCTCCGGAACAGGTCATGGGCATCCGCGGCGATCCGCGCAGCGATATCTTCGCGCTCGGCTGCCTGATGTATTTCTTCGCCACCGGCACGCGGCCGTTCGGCGATCCGCAGAAGCTTAAAGGTCTGAAGCAGCGCCTGTGGCAGGATTCGGTGCCGCCGCGCAAGCTGAAGCCCGATCTGCCGCCATGGCTCCAGGAGATCGTGCTGCGCTGTCTCGAGGTGCGCGCCGGCAGACGTTATCCATCGGCGGCGCAATTGGCCCATGACTTGCGCAATCCCGCCCAGGTGGCGCTCACCGGGCGGGCGGAGAAACTCACGCAGGATTCGTTTTTTGCTGTGTTGAAACGAAAGTCCGAGCCGCCGCTGACCCTCATCGACAAGCCGCCGGACGCGAACAGCGAAGCCTCCGATGCGCCGATCGTGGCGGTGGCCATCAACCTCGACGACATGACGCCCGATCTTGCCAGCAAGCTGCGGCGCACGGCGCTGCGCATTCTTGAGCGCTCTCCCGCCGCGCGGCTTGCCTGTCTCAATGTCCTGAAGCTCAACCGCATCGCCATGGATTCAAGTCTCGACGAAGACGGCAACAACAAGCATGTGCAGCGCCTGGTGAGCCTCAAGGACTGGGCGCATGGGCTGAAGCTGCCCGGTGCCCGCGTGACCTTCCATGTGCTCGAGGCGGCCGATCCGGCGGAGGCCATTCTCAATTATGCCCGCATCAACAATGTCGATCATGTCATCATGGGGGCAAGGTCCAACACGGCGATACGCAAGATTCTCGGGAGCGTTTCGGGAAAAGTCGCGGCGGAAGCGCCATGCACGGTGACGGTGGTGCGCAATCGTCAGCCTACGGAGGAATAGCTCTCAGACCTTCACGGCCTTGATCGAGAAGGAGAGTGGCAACTTCGGAAAACCAACAGGCAGAATCCACATGCGGCGGCGGCCTTCGACCGGCACCATGATGGGCGAAAATTGCCATGCCAGCTTTTCATGCTCATTGAAGGTGTCGATGCGCATTCCGGCCCTGATCAATCCGTTGATGATGTCGCTTAAGGGGTGCAGCCATTCATGAGTGGTCGGGTTGGCGATGATGGCGGCGTCACCCGTATAGGTGGTGGGCGTATCCATGGTCACCGGCTTGTCCGCCGGGGTGCGCCAGCCGTAGGCCGGCCGCATCTCGGGTGTTGTCTCGTCAAGCATGAGCGGGAAGGGGTGGCCTTCCAGCAGATATAGCATCCCGCCCGGCTTCAGCATGGACGAAACGACGGCGGCCCAGCGGAACATGTCCGGAAGCCAGTTGATGGCGCCCCAAGTGACATAGGCCATATCGAATTCGCCTTCGATCAGCGAGCGCGCATCATGGACGTTGCCCTCGACGAAGCGTGCATCGAGCCCCGTCTTCTGTTGCAGATCGCGCGCCGCCGCAATGGCGACAGGGGCGAAGTCGAGCCCGACGCAGGATGCGCCACGCCTTGCAAGGCTGAGCGTGTCCATACCGAAGTGGCATTGCAAATGGACGATGCGCTTGCCCCTCACATCGCCGATCTCGCCGTGCTCGATGTCGTGCAGCGTATCGGCGCCATCGAGAAAGGCCTTGACGCCATAGCCGCCCGCTTCATCCTTCACATGGATGGCGGCGCGGTCGTTCCAATTGCGCAGATTGACGTCGAAGAAGTGGGTCATGGCTCCGTGCCGTAGTCGAGTTTCCAGTCCGGGTTGTCACAGTTTTCGTTCGACTTCTGGAAGATCAATGTCACGCCGCCGGAGGCGATCTCGTAAAGGGCCTCGGTTCCCACGGCTCCCGCGCAGCCACCGCTGATGTAGGTCGAAAGCTTGCCGTCACCCAACCAGCGGGAGTTGCCTGCCGTGTCGCGGCGCACGAGCTTCTTGCTTTCGCCCTTGGCGGGGAATTTCAGGCGTTCCGCCTTGCCGGAAGCGTAGAGGACAGCGGCGTCGAACACATTGGAGGCACCGTAATCGCAAGTGACGAGATAGAGTTCCACGCCTCCGGCCAGGGCGGCGCGGAAGCCACCCGACTCGCTGTCGGGTAACCATTCGCTCTCAGGCGGTTCGGCGAGGAAGCGGCAATCATTGAGGGCTTTGGCAACGGGGCGGGGCAGTTCGCTGGCCGAACTCAGCCACGTTACCGGCGCCGTGGCACCAAGCGCGAGCACCGGCCCCGCGGTCAAAATGAAATGGGCTGGCACAAGTATGGCAAGTGCAAATGACGGCTTCATGTTGTCCTCCCGGCGCTGCGCAAACAAAAAGGGGCCGGTTCGGCACCGGCCCCAGTAAAACTCGTCCGTAGACGGAAAAGTCTAGCCCTCGGTGCCCTTCGGCGCGGCAACGGGGCTCAGGCCCACGGCGCGCTGCTTTTCGGCGATGCGGGCCGACTTGCCGGTGCGGCCGCGCAGGTAATAGAGCTTGGCGCGGCGCACCGCACCGCGGCGCACCACCTTGATCGAATCGATCATCGGCGAATAGACCGGGAAGACGCGCTCGACGCCTTCGCCATAGGACATCTTGCGCACCGTGAAGTTCTCGTTGATGCCGCCGCCCGAGCGCGCGATCACCACGCCCTCATAGGCCTGGACGCGGCTGCGCTCGCCTTCCTTGACCTTGACATTGACAATGACGGTGTCGCCGGGGCCAAACTCGGGCACCGCGCGCTGGGCGGCGATGACCGCCACCTGCTCTTTTTCGAGCTGCTGGATGATATTCATAATTCGCTTCCTTGGATCAGAGGTTGGGGCGCTCATAGCCGCAACCCGGTTAAAAATCAAATCTTTCCAGACTCGTGAACCTGCCAGAGGTCGGGCCTCCGCGCCTTGGTCAACAACTCCCTCTGCTGGCGTTTCCAACGAGCTATGGCCCGGTGGTCACCAGAGAGGAGAATCTGTGGAATTTCAACATCTTCCCACATGTTGGGCTTGGTATAATGCGGATGCTCCAGCAGCCCGTCCTCGAAACTCTCTTCCACACCGCTCTCCGGCCTGCCCATGACGCCCGGCAACAGCCGGATGACGGCATCGAGCAGCACCAGTGCGGCGGGCTCGCCGCCCGACAGCACGTAGTCGCCGGCCGACACCTCGCGCAAGGCCCGCCGCTCGATCACCCGCTCATCCACACCCTCGAAGCGGCCGCAGACGATAAGGAAACCCGGACCCGCCGCCAGCTCGCGCACGAGAGATTGCGTCAAGCACTCCCCCCGCGGACTCATCAGCAGCCGCGGGCCTTGGCTAGGTGCTGCGTCGATGGCCGAAGCCAGCACATCGGGCTTCAACACCATGCCGGCCCCGCCTCCCGCCGGATGGTCATCGACGGTGCGGTGCTTATCCGTGGCCGAGGCCCGGATGTCCCGCGCATCGAGTGACCACAGGCCCTGTTCCAATGCCCGGCCCGCCAGGGAATAGCCCAAGGGCCCCGGGAACATCTCCGGGAACAACGTCAGGATAGTGGCTTTGAAAGGCATCCCAATGTCCCGTCATCCCGGCGAAAGCCGGGACCCATCTTCCCCAGCAACTGCCGTTCACAGTTTGATCCCGGTGCCGCCGTGGGTCCCGGCTTACGCCGGGATGACGGATTAGGGGTTACTCTCTCCCTCATCGAGAAACCCGTCAGGCAAATCGACCACCACCTTCTCCGCATCCGCTTCGACCACATAGGCTTCCGCATAAGGGATCAGCACGGTATCTTTCCGGCCCTCGATCTTGACATCGATAAGATCGCCCGCGCCATAATTCTCGACTCCGACAATCTCGCCTAACTTCGCCCCATCCCGCAGCAGCACCGGCAATCCGGCGAGGTCGTGGATGTAGACTTCACCCTCTTCCGGCTCGGGCAAAGCGCCACGGGGAACGAAGAGTTCCACGCCCTTCAGCGCCTCGGCGGCATTGCGGTCCGTGACACCTTTCAAGCTGGCGATGAAGCCATCCTTCTGTGTACGGAGCTTGGTGATCTCGATCCGTTCTCCGCCCGCCGTCTGCAGCGGGTAGGTGGCGATGGCATCGGCCACGGCGGTGAAGCTTCTGAGCTTCACCTCGCCCCGGATGCCGTGCGCCCCGGCGATGACGCCGGCCAGAACCAATTGCCTCACGTCGCGGCGGCGGCTTTCTCGGCGGCGGCGGCGGCGAGCTTCTCGCGCTCCAGGCGCTTCTTGCCGGGCAGCGCCTTGGTCGGATTGTTGCGGGGCTCGCGCTTGGCCACGCCAGCCTTGTCGAGGAAGCGCAGCACGCGGTCGGTCGCCTGGGCGCCCTTCTTGAGCCAGGCCGCTGCCTTCCCGGCGTCGAGCTTGACGCGATTGACGTCATCCTTCTTGAGCATCGGGTTGAAGGCGCCCACCACATCGATGAACTTGCCATCGCGCGGTGCCGCCGCATCGGCGATCACGATATGATAGTAAGGGCGCTTCTTCGATCCCGCACGTGCAAGACGCATTTTTACGGCCATGTCTTATCTCCTTATGATCCGTGTTCTGATTAATTCACTTCTTCTTGCCCAAGCCGGGCAATCCCCTGAAACCGCCGCCACCCCCTAGACCTGGCAAGCCGCCGAGTCCGGGGAGCTTTGCTCCGCCCAAGCCCGGCAGCGCCGGCATTTTCGGTATGCTGGGTAGCGCGCCACCCTTTATCAGTTCCTTCAAATCCTCCGGCAGCGCGTCCGGATTGAGGCCGGCCAGTTCGGTCTGCATCTTTTCCAGTTCCGCCGCATCGGGACCGCCTTTGCCGCCACCCATCATTTTGCCGAACAGGCCCTTGCCCTGGCCCATCTGCTTCATCATGGCGGCCATTTGCAGATGCATCTTGAGGAGGCGGTTGATCTCTTCCACCCTGGTGCCGGAGCCCGCCGCCACGCGCTTGCGGCGCTTGCCGTCGATCACTTTCGGATTGCGCCGCTCGAATGGCGTCATCGAGCCGATGATGGCCATCTGGCGTTTCAGAACCTTGTTGTCGAGGTCCATGCCGTCCATCTGCTTCTTGATCTTGCCCATGCCGGGCAGCAGGTTCATGACGCCGCCCATGCCGCCGAGCTTCTGCAACTGCTTCAACTGGTCGGCCAGGTCTTCGAGATCGAAGGATCCTTTGCGCATCCGGTCGGCGATTTTCTTGGCCTTGTCCTGGTCGATCTCGAGGGCGGCCCGTTCGACCAGCGACACCACATCGCCCATGCCGAGAATGCGGCCGGCGATGCGCTCCGGGTGGAAGTCCTCGAGGCCGTCGAGCTTTTCGCCGGTGCCCATCAACTTGATGGGCTTGCCGGTCACCGCACGCATCGACAGCGCCGCACCGCCGCGCCCGTCGCCGTCGATCCGCGTCAGCACGATGCCGGTGATGCCGATCTTCTCGTCGAAGGCGCGGGCGAGGTTGACGGCGTCCTGGCCGGTCAGCGCATCGGCCACCAGCAGGGTCTCGTTGGGCTTGGCAATGTCACGGACGGCGGCCGCCTCGGCCAGCAATTCCTCGTCGATATGGAGGCGGCCCGCCGTGTCGAGCATCACCACGTCATAGCCACCTTTACGGGCTTCCGACATGGCGCGCCTGGCGATCTGCGTGGGCGTCTCGCCCGTGACGATGGCCAGCGTATCGACCTTCACCTGGCGGCCCAGAATGGCGAGCTGCTCCTGCGCGGCGGGCCTGCGGGTGTCGAGGGAGGCCATCAGCACTTTGCGTTTGTCGCGCTCGGTCAGCCGCTTGGCGATCTTGGCGGTGGTCGTCGTCTTGCCTGAACCCTGGAGGCCGACCATGAGGATCGGCACGGGCGGCGAAGCGCGGAGATTGAGACTCGATCCTTCCGAGCCGCCCAGGGTTTCCACCAGCGCGTCATGGACGATCTTGACGACCATCTGCCCCGGCTTGATCGATTTCACGATCTCGGCGCCAACCGCCTTGGCCTTCACCTTCTCGGTAAAGGTCTTGACCACTTCGAGCGCCACATCAGCCTCAAGCAGGGCGCGCCGCACCTCGCGGAGCGCCTCCTCCACGTCGGAATCAGACAGCGCACCGCGGCCGGTGATCTTGTCCAATATGCCCGACAGGCGCTCGCTTAAAGTCTCGAACATCAAACTTTCCTCTGTTGGTTCCCCGGGTCAAGCCCGGGGATGACAACATTCGTTGTCACCGCCCAAACGCAATTCGCACCCGGGAGCGAATCTCGCTGCCGGATGTTGGCCTCGTCACCTCCCGGGAATGTCAGAACCCCATGTGTGACGCGGCTGTAAGACGTTCAAGCGCCGTATGATGGGGGCGGCATAGGGGAAACGGCCGGGAAAGTCAAATTTGGGGAGCGCTTCACCCCAAACTGTCATCCCCGCACGCGTTGCGGGGACCCATCGTTCGACAAATTCAGACCATCGACACCTGGCACCATGGGTCGCCGGAATAAATCCGGCGATGACAGAATGAAATGGGTAGCGTCACAACCGGGGACCGGACTCGTTGTGTTCGAGCCGTTCAGCGAGCACCCGAAGCGCCAGCACTTCCGCCTTGGCCACGGCTTCCCGCTCGGTTGCGCCATAGGCCATTACGCCCGCAAGCTCCGGAACCTCTGCGATCCAGCGGCCGTCGGCTTCCTGTTCGATCTCAAATGTGATGTTCATACGAGATCGCATAACATCAATCCGCGGCAAAGGCACCATAGGATGACCGCCGCTGCCCTCAAGTCCCCGTCCCCTGCTTGCCCTGGCGGCCTTGACTTCACCAGGTGCTGCACCTAGGGAACCCCGGCTCGCCGATCCCGAAGCAGAGTGAGTGGCGGCCCGCCCAGGATATTTCCGGTGCATGTTTGAAGACCTCGATCTGACATGAGCGCAGTCTGCCGCTGGATGACATATCTTCCCGGCCGGCCGGGCCATGCCTGTCCGGGGCCGGGGGACGCCCCATGAAGCACCGGGCCGAAATCGACGGCCTGCGCGCCGTCGCCGTGGTTCCGGTCGTGCTCTACCATGCGGGCTTCAAGACGTTCAGCGGCGGTTTCGCTGGCGTCGATGTGTTTTTCGTCATCAGCGGCTATCTCATGATGTCGATCATCGCCGGTGATATGCGGGCCGGGACGTTCTCGATCCTGCGTTTCTACCAGCGGCGCATGCGGCGGATTTTCCCCGCCCTGTTTCTGATGCTGGCCTGTTGCTTACCGCTCGCCTGGTTCATTCTGCCGCCTGGCGACATGAAGGAATTCTCCAGCAGCCTGGTGGCGGCCACGCTGTTCTACGCCAACGTGCATTTCTGGGAGCGCAGCGATTACTTTGCGGCCGCCGCCGAATTGCAGCCGCTGCTGCACACCTGGAGCCTCGCGGCCGAGGAGCAGTTCTACGTCCTGTTCCCGGCGTTTCTGCTCCTGACCATGAAGCTCCGCCGCCGCTGGCAGGCTGGCGCCATGCTGGCGATTGGCGCCATCAGCCTGGCGCTGGCCCATTGGCAGACGGGCCTCCAGCCCGCCACGGCATTTTTCCTGTTGCCGGCCCGCCTTTGGGAATTGCTGGCAGGCGCACTGGCCGCCTGGTGGCTGATGGAGTCCGCTGCCGCGCCGGGCGGAGTCAAGCCGTATCATCGCCATCTCGGCACGGCCGGCTTGGCGATGATCCTCGCATCGGTCCTGGTCTATGACGCCAGCACGCCGTTCCCGGGGCTTGCGGCGCTGCTTCCCGTCACCGGCGCGGCCCTGGTCATTCTCTTCAGTGACGGCACCGATTGGGCCGGACGCCTTCTAAGCCACCGGCTGCCGGTGTTCCTCGGTCTCGTCAGCTACAGCCTCTAC
>JANPCA010000541.1:0-4604 GCA_031430715.1 Hyphomicrobiales bacterium
TTCCGATGCCAGGAGGGCTGCGAAGGAGATGAGAATCGAGACGGCGGCCAGGCGGAGCGCGTTGGCGTCGCCGCCTGGGACTTGCGTGAAGCTGTAGATGGCCGAGGGCAGGGTCTGGGTCTCGCCGGGGATGTTCGAGACGAAGGTGATGGTGGCGCCGAATTCGCCGAGTGCTTTCGCAAAGGCGAGGATGGCGCCGGCCAGGATGCCGGGGGCGGCGAGCGGCAGGGTGATGGCGCGGAACACCCTGAATGGTGTTGCACCCAAAGACGCTGCCGAGCGCTCGATCTGCGGGTTGATGCTTTCGATGGTGAGCCGGATGGCGCGCACCATGAGCGGCAGCCCCATAACCGCTGCGGCGAGCACCGCTCCGGTCCAGCGGAACGAGAAGACGATGCCGCAGCACGAGTCGAGAAAGCCACCGACAGCCCCTTTACGCCCGAAGGTGAGGAGCAGGACATAGCCCGTCACCACCGGTGGCAGGACGAGCGGCAGGTGGATCAGCAGGTTGAGCAGCGACTTGCCCCAGAAGTCGCGGCGCGCCAGGAGCCAGCCGAGCGCCACCCCCACCGGGATCAGGCTCAAGGTGGCGACACTTGCCACCTTGAGGCTCAAGAGGATGGCGGTCCATTCTTCGGCGGAGAGGGTCATCGATCAATCGAGAACACGAAATCCATTGCTCTCGAATAGGGCTTTGGCTTCAGCCGACAAGAGATAATCGAGGAAGGCTGCCGCATCGGGGGAGGGGGCATTGGTCACCAGCGCCACGGGATAAACGATGGCGGGATGGGAGGCTTCCGGAAAGGTGGCGGCGATGCGGACTTTGGGTTCAGCCTTTGCATCGCTGCCGTAGACGATCCCCAGAGGGGCCTCGCCGCGCGCCACCAGGGCCAGGGCGGCGCGGACATTCTCGGTCTGGGCCAGGGACGGCTCGACGGCGTCCCAGAGTTTCAGGCTTTCGAGGGCGGCCTTGGCGTATTTGCCGGCGGGCACGGCCTTGACATCGGCCAGCGCCAGCTTGCCGCCGCCCAAGGCCCCCAGGAGATCGGCGGGTTTGCTGAAATCGGCGGCCATGGCCGAATCGGCCGGGGCGATCAGCACCAGGGTGTTGCCAAGGAGATCGCGGCGGGTGGCCGTCTGGATCAGGCCTTTGCCCGCGAGGTCTTCCATCCAGGCAATGTCGGCGGAAATGAAGATGTCGGCTGGGGCTCCTTCGGCGATCTGCTTGGCAAGGGCAGGCGTGCCGGCATAGACCATGGCGGCTTGCTTGCCGGACGATTTCGTCCAGTTGGCGCCAATCCCGTCCAATGCCGTCTTGAGGCTGGCGGCGGCGAAGACATTGACATTCGCGGCCACGGCCGGGGCGGCGAGGGGGGTAAGGACGAAGAGAACTAAAACGAGCAGGCGTCTGAACAATTTCATGGAGTCCATCGTTATATTCAATTGGATATAACGATGGCTTATCCCGGCCCTTGGGGTGCTGTCCAGAGATCATGCGGAGGAGCACTCTCCCACCTACCGGAATTGCTTGTGTTCGCGTCCGGATCGGCCTATATGGCCTTCATCGAGTTTCGGCCGGTTGGCTCGGCTCCGCGCTTTCTTTCTAAAAAATGCAAGTGCACTAGCCTTTCCCCTCACATCCAGAACATCGATGGATTGCGCATGCGCGTGTCGCTCATGTGCAAAATCAAGCTTGCATCTAAAAGGAACGAAAATGCAAACAGGTATTGTCAAGTGGTTTAACTCGCAGAAGGGCTTCGGCTTCATTCAGCCGACGTCGGGCGGTCCGGACGTCTTCGTCCATATCAGCGCTGTCGAGCGTGCGGGCCTTTCGGGCCTGAACGAAGGCCAGAAGGTCTCCTACGAGATCGTCACCGACCGCCGCAACGGCAAGTCGTCGGCTGACCGGCTGCAGGCCACGAGCTAAGCAATGCAGTCCGGTTCGCGCCCGCCAGTCACGGATGTACTGGCGGCGGGTGTGTCCCGGACCATGGATAACCGCTCCCGGGAGCTTAAGCCCCGGTCCTGAGTTGTGATCCGCTGGGACCGCGTTCATCACATGATGAACGCGGTTTCTTTTTCGAAAGGCTAGGCTTCGCCGCAAGCGGTCTTGCCTGTCACCTGGAGAACCACCATGGCCACGCCGCACAACCTTTTCATGTTCCGCTCGACCACATCGGAAACCCTGTGGGGCTTCGATGCCGATTCGGGCGGCGAGCATCTGCCGGAGAAGTTCGGACCATGGACCGGAATAGGAGTGATGCGCGCCGACCAGGCGCCGCCGCGCGGGTCGTCCAGGCCCTCGATCGAATCGGGGATCGCCGCCAACGGCGACCAGTTGTGGCGTAAGAAAAAGGCCTGACCGCGCCCGCGGTCCAATCGAGAACACTAACAACAGCGAGGTTCCACATGCGGATTTTCGTCCGGGACAATAATATCGACCAGGCACTGCGCTTCCTGAAGAAGAAGATGCAGCGCGAAGGCATTTTCCGCGAAATCAAGCTGCGCTCGGCCTATGAGAAGCCGTCGGAGAAGCGGGTGCGCGAGAAGGCCGAGGCCATCCGCCGGGCCCGCAAGGTGGCGCGCAAGAAGATGCAGCGCGAGGGCCTGCTGCCCATGCCGAAGCCCAAGGAAAAGCCGGTCGGCCGTCCGGGCATTTCGCGCATCGACCAGCTCCTGGGCAACGCCTCGACGCCCGCCATGAGCGCGCCGCCGCTGCGCTAGGGCCGCGGCATTAGTAGAATATTCGTAGGTTTATTTTCCTTCTCCACACGAAGTGTGGGGAAGGTGGCGCGCGCCGTCTTCGGCGCGTGACGGATGGGGTTCTCGCCCGGGGCTCCGGCCCCACCCCGCTCGCATATCTAGCCAACCCCCCCACCCACGCGACGAGGGATGAAAGGGAGCTGGACTGCCCTCCGCCTTCTTGCGTTTTCCCGATGCTTGGTCTTTGAGTTACGTCAATGAGCGACGTTCAGGACGATATCGAATTCCGCGACGGCCGTGGCGCCGTGGCGCCCGATTTCGTGGCGCGGGTTCACGCCGCTTTGCAGAAGGGCGAGGCAAGGCCGGTCCGCGGTCTGACGCGCGATCTCCATGCCGCCGATCTCGCCGATCTTCTCCAGTCCCTCGCGCAGGATGACCGCGTCAAGCTGATCGCGCTGCTTGGCCGCCATTTCGATGTCGAAGCGCTCGCCGAGCTCGACGAGGCGGCCCGCGACGAGCTGATGGAGGCGCTGCCCAACGAGGTCATCGCGTCCGCCATCAAGAAGCTCGACACCGACGACGCGCTCTACCTCATCGAGGATCTCGAGGACGGCGACCAACGCGAAATTCTGTCCAAGGTGTCGAAGGAAGACCGCGCCGCCCTGTCGCGCGCTCTTGATTACGAGGAAGACACCGCCGGCCGTCTGATGCAGACCGAGTTCGTGGCGGTGCCATCGGCCTGGACGGTGGGCCAGGCCAACGATTTCATCCGCACTGAAAAGGGCTTGCCCGACCAGTTCTTCGAGGTCTTCGTGGTCGATCCCGCCTATCACCTGGTGGGCACCGTGCCGGTGTCGCGGCTGCTGCGCTCTAGCCCCGAGAAGAAGATCGATGCCATCATGGACGATGAGCAGACGGTGTTCAAAGTCAGCGACCCCCAGGACGAGGTCGCCTACAAGTTCGAGAAATACAATCTGGTCTCGGCCGCCGTGACCGGCGAGAACGGCCGCCTGATCGGCGCGCTGATGGCCGACGATATCGTCGAGGTCATCCAGGAAGAAGCCGAGGAGGCCATGCTGCATCTGGGCGGCGTGGGATCGGAGGAGACAATCAGCGACAGCGTCTGGGAAACCACGCGGTCGCGCTTCACCTGGCTGTTCGTCAATCTCGCCACGGCCATTCTCGCCTCCTGGGTGATCTCGTGGTTCGGCGCCACATTGGAACAGATGGTGGCGCTGGCCATTCTCATGCCCATTGTCGCCTCCATGGGCGGCAATGCCGGCACCCAGACCATGACGGTGGCGGTCAGGGCCATCGCCACGCGCCATCTGGGGCCGGTCAACGCCGTCAAGGTCACGCTGCGCGAAACCGCGGTGGGACTGATCAACGGTGTACTGTTCGCCATGATCATCGGTCTCTTCGCGTGGACGTGGTTCGGGTCTGGCGGGCTGGGCCTGGTGATCGCCGCCGCCATGGTCATCAACCTGATGGCCGCGGCGCTGGCGGGCATTCTGGTGCCGCTGACGCTCGACCATTTCGAAATCGACCCGGCGATTTCGTCGGGTACTTTCGTGACCACGGTGACCGATGTGGTCGGGTTCTTTGCCTTTCTGGGATTGGCATCGCTGTGGCTGATCCGCTGAGTTATTGCGGCGCAATCGTCAGCCGCAGCCGGTGCAGGGCCAGCCGCAGGTCCGCGTCGGTCTGCCGGGCGCTGAGCAAGCCGATCCGGTTGGCCAGTTGACGCCTGCCGGGGTCCTCGAACAAGGCCTCGATGGCTGGAAAACTTCGCGCTGCGGCATCGCTCAAGGCGGCAATCTGTGAGGATGTATAGGTGTCCTGTTCGGTCAGCGACTGGATCACCCCGAGGTAGGACGTTCTGACCGACGAGGCGCAGGCCG
>JANPCA010000542.1:0-14833 GCA_031430715.1 Hyphomicrobiales bacterium
GGCGGCGGGTGATCAAAGCGGCCGTTCCGTCTCATCGGCCGGGGATATCAATGGCGATGGTTTCGCCGACCTGATCATCGGGGCGCCATTTGCCAATCCGAATGGCACTTTTATTAGCGCCAGCTATGTGGTGTTCGGCAAGGCCTCGGGCTTTGCCGCCAATCTCGACCTCTCAACCCTCAACGGCAGCAATGGCTTCAAGATAAGCGGCGCGGCGGAGTCTGATCAAAGTGGCCGTTCCGTCTCGTCGGCCGGGGATATCAATGGCGATGGTTTCGACGATCTGATCATCGGCGCCACCAATGCCGATCCGAATGGCACTTCGAGTGGCGCCAGCTATGTGGTGTTTGGCCATGCTACGGGCACGCTCAACCGCATCGGCAGCGATGGCGATGATATTCTCTCCGGCGGCGAATGGGACGATACCTTTGATGGCCGGGGCGGTATCGATTGGATCAGGTCGGGAATAGGCGATGACACGGTCTATGGCGGCGCCGACTCGGACACCATCGCCGGCGGCGCCGACGATGATGTGTTGAATGGCGGCTCAGGAGATGACGTCATAAACGGTGGCAACGGTGACGACGTGATCGGCGGCGGGTCGGGCCGCGATGCCTTTATCGCCGGCGCTGGCGAGGACCAGTTCGACGGCGGTTCAGAGAATGACACCTTCAATTTCTCGGGCTTCCGCAGCGCCGTCAGCATCGATTTGTCCACCGGCTCCTTCCTGCATCCCAATGGCGAGGATATCCAAACTTTCCGCAGCATCGAGAGTGTCATTGGCACCGAGTTCGCGGATACGATCACCGGCAGCCTTGCCGCCAATGTCCTGCAAGGCGGTGGCGGCAAGGATATCCTGACCGGCGGCGGCGGCAGGGACCAGTTCAGATATGCCAGCGTCTCCGAGTCGGGCGTGATACTGGCCACGCGCGACATCGTTACCGATTTCAGCGTGGCGGGGGGGACAAGCACGGCTTTCATCGACCGCCTCAGCCTGACGGTGA
The DNA here is from genome assembly GCA_031430715.1 of Hyphomicrobiales bacterium. Taxonomy (GTDB): domain Bacteria; phylum Pseudomonadota; class Alphaproteobacteria; order Rhizobiales; family Aestuariivirgaceae; genus Aestuariivirga. Next base: position 1,005 of record JANPCA010000542.1, read on the forward strand.
TCGATGCCAGGGCCGGAACCGGCGGCAACCAGAATTTTGTCTTCATCGGCACCGCCGCCTTCACCGGCGAGGGCCAGGTGCGCGTCCTCCAGGCGGGCGCCAATACGCTGGTCGAGGTCAACACCACCGGTGCAACCGCCGCCGAAATGCGCATCACACTGCAATCCTTTACCGCCGCCGATCTCACCCAGTTCGATTTCCTGTTGTGACAGCTAAACCGTGTCGAGATAGGTATCATACTCGAAATCGGTGACCTGCTGCGCGAAAGTGGCCATCTCCTGGCGTTTGCAGGCGACCAGCATGTCGCGCAGCATGGTGGGCAGCGTTTCCTCGACGATCATTCCTTGCGCGAAGGCGGCGATCGAGGAGGCCCAATCGGGCGGCAGGCTCTTGAGCTTCAGGGCATAGGCATCGCCGGTGACCGGATCGGGTGGCTTGATCTCGCGCTCGATGCCGGTCAGGGCGCCAGCCAGGATGCCGGCCAGCACCAGATAGGGGTTGGCGTCAGCACCTGCCACCCGGTGTTCGATGCGCCGGGCTTTGAGAGAGCCTCCCGGAATGCGGATCGCCACGGTGCGGTTTTCATAGCCCCAGGCCGCCGCCGAGGGTGCATGGGTGCCGGGCCTCAGCCGCCTAAAGGAATTGAAATGCGGCGCATAGAGAAGCGTGGTTTCGGGCATTGATTCGATGAGGCCGCCGACCGCGTTGCGCATCATGACGCTGCCATCGCTGCTGCCATCGTTGAAGACGTTGTTGCCTTCTTGATCGAGCAGCGAGAAATGCACATGCAAGCCGCTGCCCGAGCGCTCGCCATAGGGCTTGGCCATGAAGGACGCGGCAAAGCCATGCTTGCGCGCCAGGCCGCGCACGATGCGCTTGAACAGCACCGCGTCGTCGGCGGCCCGCAACGGATCATCGCAGTGCAAGAGGTTGATCTCGAACTGGCCAATGCCGTTCTCGGCGATGGCCGAATCGGCGGGCACGCCTTGCGCCTCGCAGGCCGCGTAGACATCGCGGAAGAAGGCGCCGAAATCGTCGAGTTCGTCAATGGAAAGGACCGCGTCGGCGTCGAGGCGCTTGCCGGTCACCGGCGAAAGCGGCGCCACGGGCCGCGCGTTGGCGGGATCATAGAGATAGAATTCGAGTTCCATGGCCATGACGGGCGTCAGGCCGTGGGCTTTGTAACGTTCGACCAAGGTGGCGAGCGCCCGGCGCGGATCGCCGCCGAAGGGAGTGCCGTTCTCCTCGCGCAGCCACAGGGGAATGAGGCCTGAGGGTTCCGCCGTCCAGTCCATGGGCAGGATGCCGCGGCCGGTCGATTCGCAGATGCCGTCGGCATCGCCGGTGGCGAAGACCAGCGGACTCTTGACAATGTCCTCGCCCCAGATGTCGACGCCCACCACCGACAGCGGCATGCGCAAGCCCCCGCCCAGCACCTTCTCCGCCTGGTCGAGCGGAATGCGTTTTCCCCGCATGACGCCATTCAGATCGCAGACGGCGGCTCTCAAACTCCGGATGTCGGTGCGGCTTTCCAGCCAACGCAGTTCGTCTTGCACTTCACAAATTCCCCTCAATTGCCGGGGACACTAGCCGCTTTACAGTGCGGAAGCAAAACGGGGACCAGAACCATGACTGTCGATATCCATGCGCAGTCGGCGCAAGTGCTGGCCGGCGCCTTTCTGGCCCGCGCCACCTATGGCGCCGAATACATCGATCCCGAATACAATCTGCCGGGCGATGACGACGCCGAAAAGAACGACGATTATCGCGGCTATCTTGAAAACCAGTCGGTGGGAAACTGGCGGTTGCTCGACGCCTCCGACCTGCCGGGTTTCAACCCGCAAGGGGGCTCGGCGCGTTTCACCGCCAACGGCCTCTATGATGCGCGCGTCGAATCATTGTTGACGGACTCTTTTGATGCCCAGGGCCTGCTGGCGGTCGAGGGCGGCAACACGTTGGTCCTGTCCTTCCGCGGCACCGATGGCGAAGACCCGGCGGTCGAGAGCGGCCAGGCTTTCACCGCCGTCGGAATTGCCGCCCATTACCAGGCCTTCGAATCGCTGATCGACGCGGCCCATGACTATCTGGCCGCCCATCCGGAGATCACCAACATGGTGGTATCCGGCCACAGCCTGGGCGGCGCCATGGCCGATGTCTTTGCCTTGAAGGACGCGGACCGCTTCCGCGACTTGCGGCCCGATGGCTTGACCATCGTGTCGCTGGCCTCCTCTGGGATCCCTGAGGATCTGCCGCAATTCCTGGGCGGCATCGACGAGGACGTGGCCAGAATCGTCGACAGGGTGATCCTCGAGACCCCCTTGGGCGACATCACCGTGCCCGTCATTGCGCGCCTCAATCTGCCCGCCGACTATATTTCGATCTCGAATACCGATGACCGGGCGCATTTTCCGAATGACTTTCCCGATATTCCGGAGGATTTCGGGCTGGTGCCCATCGCCGCGCTCAAGGATAATCTGCAGTTCGGCGGCGGCCTCCTGTTCGATGTGCCCAATATCGGCAACAGCGACGTCCAGTATTACGACGTGCTGGAACATCCCTTCGATTTCCGCGGCATGGGCGCCATGCATAACAGTTCGCTGATCTGGACCAACCTGCAGGCCCTGCTGGGCGACGGGCTGTTTGCCTATTACGGGACGCAAGCCATCACCATGGGTGTCACCAACTACAACCGGGTTTCCGACTATGACGGTTCACCGATCGCATTGTTCGAGGGCTATCTGGAGCGCGGCGATCCGTTCGACAAGCACGACTTTGGGATCAACACGCTCACCGGAACGGCGGCATTCGACTATATCCTGGGTCTGGCGGGGAATGATGCGATCGACGGCCAGCTGGGATCGGACCTGTTGTCTGGCGGCGTCGGCAACGACATCATCAGCGGCGGCGCCGGCAACGACCGGCTGCTGGGAGGCCAGGGCCTCGACGACCTGTGGGGAGGTGCCAATGGCGACCGTTTCGCCTATATGGCGGTGCCCGAATCCCTGCTCGGCAAGACCCGCGACGTGATCCACGACTTCGGCCGGGCGGAGGGCGACAAGCTGATGCTGCATGACCTCGATGCCGTGGCATCGGTTACTGGGAACCAGGACTTCAGCTTCATCGGCGGCGGCAATTTCACCGGGGAAGGCCAGGTCAGGGCGGTGCAGCTGGGCGCCGACACGGTGCTGCGTTTCAATACCGGCGGCACGCTGGTGGCGGACATGGAAATTCTGCTGAAGAACGTCATGGCTTCGAGCTTCACCGCGGCGGACTTCATCCTGTGACGCCGCCCAGATAAAGCACCAGGGGAATGGTGAGCGCGGCGCAGATCACCTGAATCGTCAGGATATTCGCCACCATGGCCGCGTCACCGCCCATCTGCCGGGCCAGGACGTAAGCGCCGGAGCCGGTGGGCACCGCGCCGCATAGGAGCGCCACGGAAAAGGCATCGCCGGTCACTCCCATCAGCAGCAGCGCCACGGCCATGAAGGCGGGCATTGCCAGGAGCTTCAACACCGTTGCAAGGGCAATGGGCGGCCATGCGGCAAAGGCATCGCCCAGCCGCAGGCCAGCGCCCACCGTCAGCAGCGCCAGACCCAGGGCGCCGCGCCCGATCATGTCGAGCACCTGGATACCCATGGCGGGCGCTGGCAGTCCAAGGAGCTGCCAGGCCACTCCCCCAAGGGAGGAGAACACGAAAGGGTTGCGCAGGATCGATAGCGCCAGGGCTTTGCCGTCAAGCCGGGTCTGCTGGGCGAAGCGCGACATGACCACGACACAGACGATGTTGAGCAGGGGCGTCATGGTGGCGGCGCTGACCGCACCCAGTTGCAGGGCCTTGGGTCCGAACTGCAACGGGATGATGGCGAAGGCAATGAATGTGTGCCAGCGCGCCGCGCCCTGCAACAGGCTGGTGAATTGCGGCCCGTCGATGGCGAGTAACGCCATGATCGGGCGGTGCAGCACCAGCAGCAGGGCGAACATGGCGCTCACCGCCATCACCATGGCCAGCGCCATCTGCACCACCGGCACGGATGAGAAATCGGCCGCCGCGATTTCCTTGAAGATGATGGCCGGGAACAGCAGGAAATAACAAACCTGATCGACCGCCTGCCACTGCGCCTCGCGGATCACCTGAAACCGGCGCAGCGCGAAACCGATGAGGATGACGATGAACACCGGGAGCAGGGACTGGAAAGTGGAGATCATGCGGATTTCTTCCTTCCCCCCTCGCGGGGGAAGGTGGATTGCGCCGCAGGCGCGAGACGGAAGAGGGGGTGGTGCAGCATACACCACTGCCGAAGGGACTCGCGGAACCGCCCCCTCTTCCGGCGCTTTGCGCCACCTTCCCCCGCGAGGGGGGAAGGGAAAAACCGATCGACTCTCATCGCAGCGAATCCAGCGCCGCCTGGAGGATCCACGCGGCGGCCAGCTTGTCGATCACTTCGGCGCGCTTGGCGCGGGACGCGTCGGCCTGGATCAGCATGCGCTCGACGGCGGCGGTCGACAGGCGCTCGTCCCAGAACACGATGGGGAGGGGACTGAGCTTGGCAAAGTTGCGCGCGAAGGCCCGGGTCGACTGGCAGCGCGGACCCTCGCTGCCGTCCATATTGACCGGAAGGCCCAGCAGGATGACACCGATGTTCTCGCGCGCCGCGATATCGAGCAGACGGGCGGCATCGGCCATGAACTTGGTTCGTTCGATGGTCTCGACGGGCGTGGCGATCATGCGGGTGCGGTCGCTGGTGGCGACACCGATGGTCTTTGAACCAAGATCGAGTCCCATCAGCCGCCGCCCTGCGGGGACGGAGTCCAAGGCGGTCCTGAGGGTGAGGTCGGGCGTGGCCATGGCGGTCCACTAGCCCATTTGACAGCAAGGACAAACGGCGATCTTGCCATCCGCCGCGCGCCAGCCGATCATGGCGGCAGCAACTGGAGCGCCCGCATGAAGATCAGCTACCTCGGCCACTCGGCCTTCCGCATCGAGACCGGCAAGGCGGCCATCCTCATCGATCCCTTCCTGACCGGCAATCCGGCGGCCACCAGCGATTGGCAAACCGCATCCAAAGGCGCGACCCATGTGCTGCTGACCCATGGCCACAGCGACCATGTGGGCGATTCCACCGCCATACTGAAAGCCACCGGCGCCACACTCGTGGCCAATTTCGAAATCTGCAACTATCTTGGCGGCCAAGGGGTGGAGAACTACAGCCCCGGCAACCATGGCGGGCGCATCCGCTTCGATGATTTCGATGTCATATTCACCAACGCCTGGCATTCCTCTTCCGACATCGTCAATGGCACGCCGGTCTATCTTGGCAATCCATCGGGCTTCATCATCCAGCCGAAGCATGAAACGGGCAAAACGCTCTACATCTCCGGCGACACCGGCCTGTCGCTCGACATGCAACTGATCCAGACGCTCTACAAGCCGGTGATCGGCATCCTGCCCATTGGCGACCGCTTCACCATGGGTGCTGATCAGGCCGCCTATGCGTGCCGTAATTTCTTCAAGTTCCAGGCCGTCATTCCCTGCCACTATGCCTCGTTCAAGGGTTTCATCGCCGAAGATGCTTCAGCCTTCCTCGAGGCAATGGGCGATCAGGCACCAAGGGTGAAGGTGCTGGCTTCCGGCGATTCCGCGACATTCTGAAAGGACTTCCATGACTTCCAGCATCGAACGCCCCGTCGGCGCCATCGTCGATCCGCTGCCGCCCGGTTCCAGACCCGATATGCGGCCGCTGCACGGGCTGTGGATGCTGCTCGAACCCGTCTCGGCCAAGAAGCATGCCAGGGATCTCTACGACTCATTCGCCGAGAGCGACCCGGAAGGCGATGTCTGGACCTATATGGGCTATGGTCCATGGCCGAGTTTCGAGCCGTTCGAGGCCTGGGCCGTGGAGCGCGAAGCGGCGCGCGATCCATGGTTCTATGCCTTCGTGCGGCGCGATACGCACAAGGCGGCGGGCATGGGCGCCTTCATGCGCTGCGATTCCGCCAACGGGGTGATCGAGATCGGCCACATCTGGATGCCGCCCAGCCTGCAGCGGACGCGGCAAGCAACCGAAGTCATCTTCCTGATGATCCGCCACTGTTTCGACGATCTGGGGGGAGGCGGCTGGAATGGAAATGCGACAGCCTCAACGCGCCGTCGCGCCGGGCGGCGGAGCGCTTTGGCTTCACGTTCGAGGGTATCTTCCGGCAACATTTGATCATCAAGGGCAGGAACCGCGACACGGCCTGGTTCGCCATGCTGGACAAGGATTGGCCACGGGTGCGGCAGGGCTTCGAGGCCTGGCTGGCGCCGGAGAATTTCGGCGCGGACGGACGCCAGATTGCCAAGTTGCAGGTGGCCTGAGCCGGTGCTATCGAGCCTTCCTGTTTTGGAGGGGATGTGGAGCCATGTCGGTCGATCAGGCAACGGTCAAGCGCGTGGCGCGCCTGGCGCGCCTCAAGGTGAAGGACGAGGACCTGCCGCGGCTGGCGGCTGAGTTGAACGGCATCCTCGGCTGGATCGAGCAATTGAACGAAGTTGATGTTTCGGCTGTCGAACCGATGACCTCGGTCGTCTCCATGCAAATGAAGATGCGCCGGGACGAGGTGACCGACGGCCATTATCCCGCCAAGGTGGTGGCGAATGCACCCCTGCAGGAGGATCGCTTCTTCATGGTGCCGAAGGTGGTTGAGTGATCCACGCAAACGTTGTCATCCCCGGGCTTGTCCCGGGGACCCATTCCTCGGCGCACTCCGGTCCCTCCTTGTTGATCCATGGGTCGCCGGAACGAGTCCGGCGATGACAGTTCAGGATGAATTGAAATGACCTCCCTCACCTCCCTCACCATCGCCGCTGCCCGCGAGGGCCTTGCTGCCAAGCGGTTCTCGGCGCTCGAATTGACCGATGCCTATCTCGCCGCCATGGAACGGGCCCGCATTCTCAATGCCTATATTGTCGAGACACCGGAGAAGGCTCGCGCCATGGCCAAGGCCTCAGATGTCCGCATTGCCAAGGGCGAGGCGGGGCCGCTGGAGGGCATCCCGCTCGGCATCAAGGATTTGTTTGCCACCGAGGGCATCCACACCCAGGCCTGCAGCCACATCCTCGACGGTTTCAAGCCGCAGTATGAATCGACGATCACCGCCAATCTGTGGCGCGATGGTGCCGTCATGCTGGGCAAGCTCAACATGGATGAGTTCGCCATGGGATCGTCCAACGAGACCAGTTACTATGGCAATGTCATCAACCCGTGGAAGCGCCACAATTCCAATGCGGCGCTGGTGCCGGGCGGCTCGTCGGGAGGTTCGGCCTCGGCCGTCGCGGCCCATATCTGCGCGGCTGCGACCGCCACCGACACCGGCGGCTCGATCCGCCAGCCCGCCGCATTCACCGGAACGGTTGGCATCAAGCCGACCTATGGCCGCTGCTCGCGTTGGGGCGTTGTGGCCTTTGCCTCCTCGCTCGACCAGGCAGGCCCCATCGCCCGCGACGTCCGCGATGCGGCGATCATGCTGAAGTCCATGGCAAGTGTTGATCCCAGGGATACGACATCCGTCGATCTGCCGGTGCCCGACTACGAGAAGGCCATCGGCCGCCCCATCAAGGGCCTGCGCGTCGGCATCCCCAGGGAATACCGCGTCGACCCGATGCCAGCCGAGATCGACGCCCTGTGGGCCAAGGGTGCGGCGTGGCTGAAAGAGCAGGGGGCCGAGATCGTCGAGATTTCGCTGCCCCATACCAAATACGCGCTGCCCGCCTATTATATCGTGGCGCCCGCCGAGGCCTCGTCAAATCTCGCCCGCTACGACGGGGTGCGTTACGGATTGCGCGTACCCGGCGACGACATCGTCGATATGTACGAAAACAGCCGCGCCGCCGGCTTTGGCCGCGAGGTGCAGCGCCGCATCCTGATCGGCACCTATGTGCTCTCGGCTGGTTACTATGATGCTTACTATGTGCGCGCCCAGAAGATCCGTACACTGATCAAGCGCGACTTCGACGAGGCCTGGGGCAAGGTCGACGTGGTGCTGACGCCGGCAACCCCCAGCCCCGCTTTCGCGCCCGGCGAAATCACCGATCCGGTGCAGATGTATTTGAACGACATCTTCACCGTGACCGTCAACATGGCGGGCCTGCCCGGCATCGCGGTTCCGGCGGGCCTGTCCACGGACGGGTTGCCGCTGGGCCTGCAGTTGATCGGCAAGCCTTTCGATGAGGAAACCCTGTTCCAGACGGCCTCCGCCATCGAGCAGGCGGCGGGCGGCTATACCGCGAACCCCTGGTGGTAAGTCACGGAGTTTCTACTTTACGCGCCAGCGATGGTCTGATCTTATCCGTTCCGGGGGTTTCTCGACCAACGGTACAATGGAGGAAGACCATGCTCACGAAGCGCTTTGCACTTGCAGCCATCGGCTTGATACTCGCGGTTCCCGCCTTCAGCGCGGGAGCGGCCGCCCAGTCGGCTACTCTCTTCGCCGTCCTGAACGGCGCCAGCGAATGCAACGGCGCCGTGCCGCCGCTGTGCGGCCAGGGCGATGCCAATGGTGTTGGCTCGGCCACGGTCATGCTGCTCGGGCCGGCCAGTCTGTGTGCCACCATTATCGTCAACAATATCGTGGTCCCGACGGCGGCCCACATCCACTTCGGTTCGACGGGTGTGAACGGCGGCGTTGCCATTGCCTTGACAGCCCCTGGCAGCGGCAGCCCCGGGGCCTCGGTGTTCTGCAACGTGGCGCCGGCTCCGGCCGGACTGACTGGGCAAATCCGCAATAACCCGCAGAATTTCTACATCAACGTCCACAACGGCGCCTTCGCGGCGGGCGCGGTGCGCGGGCAGCTGTTCTGAGAAATCAGAACGCCGAGCCTCTGCCTTAAACCGTCACCCCAGCGAAAGCTGGGGTTCCGCTATTGTTGCACGATCGGCAAGAACGGGATGCCAGCTTGCGCTGGCATGACGATTCTTGAAGGGGTGTCCCCTCAGCGCGGCTGCGGCACATCATCCGCAATTAGGGCTTCATTGCCACGCCCGGGCGGTGCCTTCGGCGGCATTCGAGCTTTACAACGGGACCGGCGGAGGAATAAGATATGCAACTAGGGGGCCATGAACCAAAGGGAGTCAGCAATGAAAAGCTTTCGTTTATTGGTTTCCGCGGCCGCCCTCCTGGCTGCCGCAACACTGGCCCATGCAAACAGCCGGGTCTATGTCGCCACGCTTTATGGCGGAAACGAGGAGCCCGTTCTGGGTGACCTCGATTCCTATGGCGTTGCCACGGTGACGTTCAATACGGCCACCAGCCTTTGCTATTCGATCCTGCTGCACAATACCATCGCCAACACCCAGGCACATATCCACATCGGTCCACCGCAATTGGGCGGTGGTGTGGTACAGTTCTTGCCCATCAATGCCAGCGTGCCGCTCCGCGTTGCCAACTGCATTGCGGTACCGGCAGCCACGGTCGCGGCGATACGCGCCAATTCGCAGAATTACTACATCAACGTCCACAACGCCGTCTTCCCGGGCGGCGCGGCGCGCGGCCAACTCGAGTAACTCATGCCACGGTGCCGGGACGCCGTTCCGGCACCTCTTGCGCCTGCCGCCTCGGCTCTCGCGCATCAAAGTCGTCCCGCAGTCCAGTCGCGGCCGGCATCGGAACCTCCCGGTGCAAATCACTCGCCCTCGGGAGTCCCAGCCGCGGCCAAACGGGAATCCCCCCACGCTAGCGTGAGTCAAAGGTTCCGAAAGATGATATAATGTGATGGGGCCAAACCGGGCAACCGGGCAACCAATGGAGAGTCCCATGAAAACGCTTCGTAGTCTGTGTGCCGCCGCCGCGATTGTCGCCGCCACGACCGGCGTTGTCGGTGCCGGCGACACTCGCGTCCTCGTCGCCTATCTCAACGGCGCCAACGAGTTACCGGTATTGGGCGACCCCGATGCCTTCGGCGTCGCCACCGTCACTCTCGTCAACTCCACCGCCCTTTGCTACACGATTACCGTGGAGAATTTAGGCGCGGCTGCGACCGCGGCGCATATCCAAACCGGCAATGCTGGCACGGCGGGGGGAATATTCGTGTCCCTGCCTGTCAACGCCCTCTTGCCGTTTCGCATCTCCAATTGCATCCCCGGCCTGCCGGCCGCGACCATCACGGCGCTGCGCGGCAAACCAGGGGGCTTCTACGTGAACGTGTACACCGCCCTCTTCGGAAGCGGCGCCGTCCGCGGACAACTGCAAGCGGAGTAATTGCGTCAACGAATTCAGACTCAGGCTGGCGAACCGGAGTCTGTCCGCCAGCCGCGCGTGTTACTTTGCCGTCGGCTGCGGAACCATGCGCAGATAAGGCTTCAGCGTCTTCCAGCCGCCGGGGAATTTTTCTTTGGCGGCGTCGTCCGTCACCGAGGCCAGGATGATCACGTCCTCGCCCTGTTTCCAGTTGGCGGGGGTGGCGACCGACCTGGTGGCGGTGAGCTGCAGCGAATCGATGACCCGCAGGATTTCATCGAAGTTGCGGCCGGTGCTCATCGGGTAGGAAACGATCAGCTTGATCTTCTTGTCGGGGCCGATGATCAGCACGTTGCGCACCGTGGCATTGTCGGCCGCCGTGCGGCTGGCGGCGTTGCCGGACGCATTGGGATGGATCATGCCGTAAAGCTTGGCCACGTGCAGATCCTCGTCGCCGATCATCGGATAATTGACCTGGGCACCGGTCACGTCCTTGATGTCGTTCTTCCAACGGATGTGGGTATCGACCGAGTCGATGGAAATGCCGATGAGCTTGACGCCGCGCTTGTCGAAGTCGGGCTTCATCCTGGCCATGGAGCCAAGCTCCGTGGTGCAGACCGGCGTGAAATCCTTGGGGTGCGAGAAAAAGACGACCCATGCCCCCTCGATATAGTCGTGGAACTTGATGCGGCCTTCCGTTGTGTCGGCTTCGAAATCCGGAGCGATGTCGCCGATTTGCAGTGTCATGCTAGCCTCCCTGGGTTGCCCTGCCAATATAGTCCATGAACCGTTCGTACTAAAGAACAAACCCTTCGCACCGCGCCACATTCCGGCTTTGCGGGAATCGCAGGGATTGGGCAGACTCAGCGTTCAATCGAGGATAACCCATGCGTCTCCTGCTCGCCTTTCCAATGCTCGCACTCGTCATCCTGGCCTTCAACGGCCTGGCGCTCAGCGGCAGCCAGATTCAATCCGAGTCCCTGTTGTTCAGCGCGGTCCTGCCATCGGGCGCGGAGGTCTTCTTCAAGGCCGGTGATGGGTTTATCCTGGCGGGCCTGGCAGCGCTGTTCGCCGAAGTCCTCAAGGCGGCGCGGCTGGCCAGCGGAACAATTGCCGACCATATGCTGTCGACCCTGGTGTTCGGGGTGGCACTTGTGGAGTTCCTGCTGGTCGATTTTTGCGGCACGGCGGCCTTCTTCCTGCTCACCGTGATGACCCTGATCGACGTCATGGCGGGCTTCTCGGTGTCGATCTTCTCCGCCAGGCGGGACTATTCAGTGAACCACAACCGCGACGGCGGCCTCTGAAGGGCAAACCGAATCAGTCCGGCCAAGCCCCCTGATGGGCGGTCCGTGTGTCCTCAAAGCGCCGTTTTGGCCAGTGGTTTACAATCGGTAACGATTGCCGGCCCAATATTCCGCGCCAGGCTCCGCGGCACGCCGTAACATTCCGGCTAAGTTGCTCTGATCATTAAAAAAAAATTCGTCTCGCGAGTTTCAGCGCCGGGCATGGGCGGGCGTGGCGGCCTGCTGGTTTGTCTCAAATCTGTCGGAACTTAAGTAAGGGAACCTTGACGGGTTTGCGGTTGAATGGGGCGGAGGTCAATTGTTCAAACCGCATCTTCTCGTGCGCCCAGCGTGGCAGCCGAATGAACGTTTTGTTGATGGACCATTGATAAAACCCCGCGTCGCCTTTGCTGAAACCGAAGACCCCAACCAATAAAGGGAACTGAACATGGCTTCTCCAGTAATCACCTCAAACGGCGGCGGCACCACCGCCTCGATCTCCAAGAACGAAAATCTCACGGCCGTGACGACGGTGACCTCGACGGATGTGGATGTGGGCGCCACGGCGACCTTTTCGATTTCCGGCGGACTTGACTCCTCGAAATTCATCATCAACGCGACGACCGGCGTGCTGACCTTCATCACCGCCCCCAATTTCGAATCGCCCACCGATTCCGACGGCAACAACACCTACCAGGTGATTGTCCGGGTCACCGACAACACCGGCGCCACCGACACCCAGACCATCACTGTCACCATCAACAACGCCAACGACGCGCCTGTCATCACGTCCAACGGCGGCGGCGCCACGGCCTCGATCTCGATCGCCGAGAACACCACGGCCGTCACCACCGTGACATCGACCGACCAGGACGCCAACACGCGCACCTATTCTGTGTCCGGTGCCGATGCGTCCTTGTTCACGATCAACTCCTCGACCGGCGTGCTGACCTTCACGGGCGCTCCCAACTTTGAGGCCCCTGGCGATGCCGGCGCCAACAACGTCTACAACGTGACCGTGACCGCCAATGACGGCACCACGACCGATACCCAGGACCTCGCCATCACCGTCACAGCCGTGAACGAGGCGCCGGTCATCACCTCCGACGGTGGCGGCAGTTCCGCTGCCATCACCATCAACGAAGGCACGACGGCGGTCACCACCGTCACTTCGACGGACCCCGAAGGCACGGCGCGCACCTACTCGATCACCGGCGGCGCCGACAGCGCTAAATTCACCATCAATGCCACGACCGGCGTGCTGACCCTCATTGCCGGCGCCAATTTCGAATCGCCCACCGATGCCGGCGCCAATAATGTCTATGACGTGATCGTCCAATCTTCGGACGGCTCGCTGACCGATACCCAGTCGATCGCGGTGACCGTCGCCAACGTCAATGAAGCCCCCGTCATCACGTCCGACGGCGGCGCCAGCACGGCGTCGATCACCATCGACGAAAACACCACCGCGGTCACGACAGTCGCCTCGACCGATGTCGATGCCGGCGCGGCCATCACTTATTCGATCTCCGGCGGCGAAGACGCGGCGCTTTTCACGATCGATGCGGCTACCGGCGTGCTCACTTTCCTGTCGGCGCCCAATTTCGAAAGCCCGGCGGACGCCAATACGAACAACGTCTACAAGGTGACCGTCACATCCTCTGATGGAACGCTGACCGACACCCAGGCCCTGTCGGTCACCATCACCGACGTCAATGAGCCCCCGACCATCACCTCGGACGGTGGCGGTGACACGGCGGAAGTCACCATCGATGAAAACACCAAGCTCGTCACCGACGTCGTGGCGTCCGACGATGCGGGCGCCGACCTGTCCTACACGATCATCGGCGGCGCCGACGCGGCTCTGTTCCAGATCGACGCCGAAACCGGCCGTCTGCGCTTCATCAACGAACCCGACTTTGAAGTACCGGGCGATACCGGCGGCGACAACGTCTATGATGTTACCGTCCAGGTTTCCGACGGCGGCGTATTTGACGAACAGGCCATCGCCATCACCATCGCCAATGTGGCGGGCGTGACCCTCACGGGCGACGTCAACGCCAACGTCATCGGCCCGTCCGGCGAAACCGCCGAAGACGACACGCTGCTCGGACTCGGCGGCAACGACACGCTGACCGCCGATGTCAGCAACGACATCCTCGACGGCGGCACGGGCGCAGACGCCATGGCGGGCGGCGCGGGCGACGACACCTACTATGTCGATAACGTTGGCGATGTCGTCACCGAAGCCGCCGAAGCGGGCAGCGACCTGATCTTCTCGACCATCGGCCATACGCTGGAAGCCAATGTCGAAAACCTCACGCTGCT
>JANPCA010000543.1:0-7122 GCA_031430715.1 Hyphomicrobiales bacterium
TCATCGCGGCGGCGATCGAGCAAAGCCGGCTGGTCTAGGAGATGCGCGCGATCCGCGTCATCGCCGCCGCCTTTGCCTTTCTGGTCCTGAGCTGGGCCTTAGCCTCCGCCTATGACGAAGCGGTGGTGGGCCAAGCGGAACGCGCCGCCGAGAAGTTCCGCGCCGATCTCACCCTGATTGAGAAGGAGCTGCTGCTCCCCACCATCACCGATGCCCAGCTCACCGATTATCGCGGCAAGCTGGAGGACATCCGCGCCGGCTCGCAGGTGGGCGCGCTGAGCCTGGTCGAACCCGTTTCGGAAGTGAATCAGCAAATCACCTTGCTTGGCCCCGCGCCAACCAGCGGCAAAACGGAGGCGCCCGCTGTCGCTGCACAGCGCGAGGCCCTCACCAAGGTGCTAAACCGCATCCAGGGAGCCAAGTCGCAGCTCGAACTGGTGGCGGTCACCGCCGAGCAGCTGGCCAGCCGCGCCTCGGCATTGCAGCGCAATCTGTTCCTCACCCGCATTTTCGAAGGTGGCCGCTCCGTCCTCAATCCGCGTCTCTGGCTTGACACGGGGCTGGGGATCGGGCGGCTGGCGGCCGGGCTGGCGGCGCTCTATTCGAACTGGTGGGCGGATGTCTCGCGGAGCGCCAATTTCGCTGGCCTTGCCCTCATTCCGGTGTTCGTCCTGGTGTTCACCGGCGTCTATCTGGCAATCAGGGGCAGGCTGCAGCGCTGGATCACCCGGCAATTCGTCACCAACCGGACGCCCGACGACATCGGGCGCCTGTGGCGGGTGATAAGGGCGCAGATCGCCACCTTCGCCGTGCTGCTCATCTTCTTTCTCCCCGTGTGGCTGGCGCTCGATATCTCGGGCTTCATGACGCCGCGCTTCGAGATGGTGTTCATGCCGCTGATCGACGTGGTGTTCGTCACCGCGATCTATTGGGTGATCGCCCGGCGCGTCGCCTCGCCCGGCCAGCCGCAATGGCGCATTGTCGATCTCGACGAGGCGGCGGCGGCGCGCCTGCCGGTGCTGGTGGGCTTGACCGCTTTCGTCGCGGTGACGGCGCGGTCCTTCGGCACGGTCGCCGACGGACTCTATCTGCCGGTGTCCTACACGGTCGGCCAGTCGGCGCTGTCGGCCATCGCCATCTTGGCTCTGCTGTCGTTCACCCTGCTGACGGTGCGCAACCAGCAGGGACTGGCGGAGAAGACCCCCGGCCGCCGCCTCTATTTCGGCTGGGCGCGCAGTTTCGTGCCGTTGATCTGGCTGCTCATTACGGGAGGTGCCCTGGCGCTGCTGACGGGCTATGTGGCGCTGGCCAATTACATCGCCCAGCAGCTTTTCGAAACCGCCATACTGGTGACGGTCCTCTACCTGCTGCACCATCTGACCGACGCCGCGGTGACCGCCAGTTTCGATCCGCAAAGCGGCTTCGGGCGCTTCCTGCGCCAGATCACCGGGCTTGGCGAGCGCGGCATGGAGCGCTTGGGGATCGTCTTCCGCACCATCGTGGACCTGCTGCTGCTGATGGCCGGACTGCCGCTGCTGTTCATCCTGTGGACCGTCACCTGGATCGACTTCCGCAACCTGTTCAACACGGCGGTGTTCGGCTTCAAGATCGGCAATTTCACGCTGTCGCCGTCGACCGTGTTCATGGTCCTGCTGGTCATCGTGGGCGGTATCATCATCACCAATCTGCTGGTGCGCTGGCTCGACCGGCGCATCCTGGCGCAGACCAGGCTCGACCGTGGCGTGCAGGATTCCCTGAGGAAGGGCGCAAGCTATGCCGGCTATGTCGCAGCAGCGGGCATGGGGCTCTCGGCGGCGGGGCTCGATTTTTCCAACATCGCCATCATCGCCGGAGCGCTTGGCGTCGGCATCGGTTTCGGCCTGCAATCCATCGTCAATAATTTCATCTCAGGTCTCATTCTGCTGGCCGAGCGCCCGATCCGGGTCGGCGACTGGGTGGTGCTCGATGCGGGGCAGGGACTGGTGAAGCGCATCAATGTGCGCTCGACCGAGATCGAAACCTTCGAGTCGTGCTCGATCATCGTACCGAACCTGATGCTCATCACGGGCGTGGTCAAGAACTGGACTCATGGCGACACCATCGGCCAATTCATGGTGGCGGTGACCGTGGACCTCGCCAGCGACGCGGACCTGGTGCGCAAACTGCTGCTCGAAACGGCCCGTCAGCACCCGAAAGTCATGACCTTCCCCGAGCCCGGCGTGACGCTGGCCCGCATCGCCGCTACGGGGCTCGATTTCGAACTGCGCGGCAGTGTCGCCGACATCTTCGACGGGGGTGCCGTGGCCAGCGACATCCGCTTCAGTCTGCTGACTCAGTTCCGGGAAAAAGCCATTACCATTCCGCAGCCGCTTGCTGTAATGCAGGCCGCGCAGAAATAGAGCGGTGCATGAACGACATCACGGCGGCGGACGAGGGACTATCGGGGCTGGACTATCTGAAGCGGCTCATCGACGGCTGGCATGGCTCGCCCATGGCGGAAACGATGAACATGCGGCTGATTGCTGCCTCCGAGGGCAGCGCCACGTTTGAGGGTATCCCGTCGCCCAAATACTATAATCCGCAGCAGCGCGTGCATGGCGGCTATGCCGCCACACTGATCGATTCCGCCCTGGGCTGCGCGGTACAGACCAAGCTTCCGGCGGGGATCGGCTATGGCACGATCGAACTCAAAGTGAATTATGTGCGCAAGATCGACGTGGAGGTTGGCCGCCTGCTGTGCACCGCCAACGTCATCCACGCCGGGCGCACCATGTTCACGGCCGAGGCCAGGATCGTCGATGACAACGGCAAACTCTATGCCCACGGTTCGGGCACTTTTTTGGTGTATCCCACATGATTGCAAATTCGACCGTTGCGATAGGAAATGTTTCATTCGGCAACGCGCTGCCACTTTCACTCATTGCCGGCCCCTGCCAGATGGAAAGCCGCGAGCACGCCTTCATGATGGCGGGAAGCCTTAAGGAGATGTGCGGCAGGCTGGGCATCGGGCTGGTCTACAAGTCGAGCTTCGACAAGGCCAACCGCACCAGCATCAAAGGCCAGCGTGGCATGGGGCTTGAAAAGTCACTCGCCGTCTTCGCCGATATCCGCAAGGATCTGGCGCTTCCGGTGCTGACCGATGTCCATGAGAACGGCCAGTGCGCCGAAGTGGCCAGCGCTGTCGACGTTTTGCAGATCCCGGCCTTCCTGTGCCGCCAGACAGACCTCCTCGTCGCGGCGGCGAAAACCGGCCGCGAGGTGAATGTCAAGAAGGGCCAGTTCCTGGCGCCCTGGGATATGAAGAACGTGCTGCGGAAGCTGGTCGACAGCGGCAATCCCAACGTGATGCTCACCGAGCGCGGCGCGTCGTTTGGTTACAACACGCTGGTCTCCGACATGCGCAGCCTGCCGATCATGGCGGCGCTGGGCGCTCCGGTGATCTTCGATGCCACCCACTCGGTGCAGCAGCCGGGCGGGCAGGGGGCGTCAACGGGCGGCGACCGGGCCATGGTGCCGGTGCTGGCCAGGGCCGCTGTGGCGGTGGGCGTGGCGGGTGTTTTCATCGAGACCCATCAGGATCCGGACAATGCGCCAAGCGACGGCCCCAACATGGTGCCGCTCAATCACCTGGAAGCGCTGCTGGTAACACTCATGGCCCTTGATCGGGTGGTCAAAGCCGCCTGACGGGCGTCACGTCTTCCACGAGAACAGGGTGCAGCTTATCGCCAAGGTGACCGGCGCGGTGAACTCCAATTGCAAGTCCAGGTCTCCGTCCTTGGCGAAGATCAGCGAACCGGTCTGAATTGTCTGGTTCAACAGATTGGACGACGCCGACACGCTGTCGACCGCGTAAGGCAACACCCAAATGGAAACAGGGCTGAAGGTGGTCGTCCAGGACAACAAAGCCTTGCGGGCGCGTGGCGTGGCCGAATCCTGCGTCCACGTGCATACGACTTGCCGCGGATACTGGCCAGTTTGGCTGGCGTGGAAACTCACCGTGCAACTTGTCGTGGCGAGGCACCTCGCCGCCCTGGTTTCGGAAATGCCAAACGCCAGGGCGGGATACGTCATCGCGGCCAGCAGTGAGGCGAGCGCCATGCCCCGGGTTAGCCAACGGAAGTGTGTTCGTCCGGACATCATGCCGTCTCCTTCGATCGCTTGGTTTTATTACCGGCCTCTGCTGAACAATAGCAGAAATGCGTGTCAAGCCAATGTGTTGTTCCCGGCAGCATTTGTGCTTGTCAGAATCAACCACCGCGCCGATGCTGGTTGAAGCCGCCGCCGTGCCTTGCGCCTCACAGACCAGATGGAAGTCCGACGATGATCATAGGTGTGCTCAATCAAAAAGGCGGGGCCGGCAAGACAACGATTTCCGTCAATCTCGCCGCTGCCCTGGCCATCAGCCGGCGGGTGCTGCTGGTCGATGCCGACCCGCAAGGGTCAGCACTCGCCTGGTCGTCGCTGCGTGAACGCGACTCGCTGTTCCCGGTGGTCGGCATGGCCAAGCCGACGCTGCACCGCGATCTGCCAAGTCTCGCCCGCGACTATGATGTCGTGGTGATCGACGGGGCCCCTCGCGTCAACGAATTGGCGCGCGCCGCCATTCTGGCCAGCGACCTGGTGCTGATCCCGCTGCAGCCCTCGCCCTATGACATCTGGGCCAGCGCCGAGACGGTGCGCCTGGTGCGCGAGGCGCAGCAATACCGCGCCGGCATCCGCGCCGCATTTCTGATCAACCGCCGCATCGCCAAGACGGCCATCGGGCGCGATGCCGGAGCCGCACTCGCCCAGTTCGAGGACCTGCCGGTGCTGCCCATGTCGGTCGGCCAGCGCGTTATTTATGCCGAGAGCGCCGCCAAGGGTTTGAGCGTGCTGGAGGCCGCGCCCAACAGCGAGGCGGCCCAGGAAATGCTGGCTCTCGCCGGAATGATCGTCGAGGATGCCAAGAGGATGGCCGCATGAGCAAGAAATCCGTCGTCATCGCCTTGCCGCCACGCGTGGTTTCGGAGCGGGTGGAAGAGAAGCGGGAGGCAGACGGCTGGGTCAGCGCCGCCGTGCCGGAGCAGCCCAGCGCGCTGCCCCCAGGCTTCGGCCAACTCGATCTCCGCGCCGACCGCAGCCCGTTCGAACTGGTTTGGATGATCTGGACCTTCCCGGCACTGGCCACGCTGCACTGGATGACCCGGGCGGTGGGGCAGGGGACTTCAAAGTAGCGCGCGAACCGGGCCCGCCTCATAATATCAATCAACGATCGCGGGGACACGGCCTCCCAATTCCGTCATCCCGGCGAAAGCCGGGACCCACCGTGCGGCCTAACAAAACGTATCCAATTCAATAATTTGAACCATGGTTCCCGGCTTTAGCCGGGATGACGGGTGTGGTTGGCAAATTCGCCACGCCAGTCACGAGACGAGGACGGCTTCCCGCTCTATCGATTCACGCAACGCGGGACGAAGGGCTTACGCAGTCATAAGGTCAACTTTGGCGCCGAGGGCCTCTTCGAGCAGGAATTTCAGGTCCATGTAACGATCGAAATTTGGTGGCCGCGCAAAGTGGACCAGGAGATCGATGTCGCTGTCAGGAGCCGCCCGGCCACGGGCCACAGAACCGAACAGGCGCAAGGACGCCACGCCCAATTCTTGCAATCGGTGCTCATGACTCTTTAATTTCTCGGCAACTTGCTGACTGTTCACGCCACAACTCTAACCGCAGAACAGCAGATATCCAAATCTCATCCCCGCCCCCGGTAGGGCGCCACACCCTGATCCGGAATCCAAGCGCCATCGGGCGGTGTTCCCGTCTGCCAGAACACATCGATGGGGATGCCGCCGCGCGGGTACCAGTAGCCGCCGATGCGCAGCCAGCGGGGTTTAAGCTCCGCCACCAGCCGCCTGGCGATGCCGATGGTGCAGTCCTCGTGGAAACTGCCGTGATTGCGGAAGGAACCGAGGTACAGCTTTAGCGACTTCGATTCCACCAGCCACAGGTCCGGCACATAGTCGATCACCAGATGGGCAAAATCAGGCTGGCCGGTCATCGGGCAGAGCGAGGTAAACTCAGGCGCAACGAAGCGCACCAGGTAGTTCACGTCATGCTGGCTGTTGGGCACGCGCTCCAGAACGGCCTCGGCGGGCGAGGCGGGGAGGGTGGCGGCATGGCCGAGCTGGGTGAGGCCGGAGACATCGGTTTTGGTCATGAAGCATAGTCTAGGACTTCGCAGCCCACTTGCAAACATCACGTCTCCCGCCCATAACGCCGCCTGACTTACGCCTCTCAAGGAGCCGCCCCATGACCACCATCATCGACATCACCGCCCGTGAAATTCTCGACAGCCGCGGCAATCCGACGGTTGAGGTGGATGTGATTCTCGAAGACGGTTCCATGGGCCGCGCCGCCGTGCCGTCGGGGGCTTCGACGGGAGCGCACGAGGCGGTGGAACTGCGGGACGGCGACAAGAGCCGCTACCTGGGCAAGGGCGTCACCAAGGCGGTGGCCGCGGTGAACGGTGACATTTTCGATGCGCTGGCCGGCATGGAGGCCGAGGACCAGATCGCCATCGACCAGGCGATGATCGAACTCGACGGCACCGCCAACAAGGCCAAGCTCGGCGCCAATGCCATCCTCGGCGTGTCGCTGGCGGTGGCCAAGGCGGCGGCCGATGCCTCCGGCTTGCCGCTCTACCGCTATGTCGGCGGCGCCTCGGCGCGCACCTTGCCGGTGCCGATGATGAACATCATCAACGGCGGCGCGCACGCCGACAACCCCATCGACTTCCAGGAATTCATGGTCATGCCGGTGGGAGCTTCAAGCTTCCGCGAGGCCTTGCGCATGGGGGCCGAGATTTTCCACACGCTGAAAGCCGCGCTCAAGAAAGCAGGCCACAACACCAATGTCGGCGACGAGGGCGGCTTTGCGCCGAACCTGCCGTCAGCGGACGCAGCGCTGGAGTTCGTGATGGCCGCGATCGGCAAGGCTGGCTACAAGGCCGGCGGCGACGTGATGCTGGCGCTGGACTGCGCCGCCACCGAATTCTTCAAGGACGGCAACTACGTCTATGGCGGCGAGAACAAGACCCGCTCGGGATCCGAGCAGGCCAAATACCTCGCCGACCTCGCCGCGCGC
>JANPCA010000544.1:0-3542 GCA_031430715.1 Hyphomicrobiales bacterium
GCCGCTTGCCGATGACGCCGGTCCGGCGATTCAAGGCGAAGTCGAGATGGAAGGAGGCGTCGGGGCCGATGCCGCGATCGACGGAGGAGTGCGAGATATCCCGCTCGTGCCACAGCGCCACGATCTCAAGCGCCGGGACCACGGCGGAGCGCACCAGTCTTGCCAGCCCGGTGAGGTTTTCGGTCAGCACCGGATTGCGCTTGTGGGGCATGGCGGAGGAGCCCTTCTGGCCGGGGGCGAAATATTCCTCGACCTCGAGCACCTCGGTGCGCTGCAGGTGGCGGATTTCGGTGGCGAGGCGCTCGATGCAACTGGCGGTGACGGCGAGGCAGGCGAAATACATGGCGTGGCGGTCGCGCGGGATGACCTGGGTCGAGACCGGCTCGGGAGTCAGGCCCAGCTTCGCGGCCACGTAGTCCTCGACGCGCGGGTCGATGTTGGCGAAGGTGCCAACCGCACCTGAGATGGCGCAGGTCGAGACTTCCTTCCGCGCCGCCACCAGGCGTTCGCGGCAGCGGCTGAACTCGGCATAGGCTTGGGCCAGCTTCACGCCGAAAGTGGTGGGCTCGGCATGGATGCCGTGGCTGCGCCCGACGCAGACCGTGTCCTTGTGCTCAAAGGCGCGGCGCTTCAAGGCCTCGAGAAGCCCGTCGATATCGGCGATGAGGAGATCGGCGGCGCGCACCAGCTGAATATTGAAACAGGTGTCGAGCACGTCGGAGGAGGTCATGCCCTGATGCACGAAGCGCGCCTCGGGACCGACGATTTCGGACAAGTGGGTCAGGAAGGCGATGACGTCATGCCTGGTGACCGCCTCGATCTCATCGATGCGGGCCACGTCGAACACGGCATGGCGGCCCATCTCCCAGATTTTGGCAGCGGCTTCCTTCGGCACCACCCCTAAGTCCGCCAGCGCGTCGGTGGCGTGGGCCTCGATCTCGAACCAGATGCGGAAGCGGGTCTGGGGCTCCCATATGCGGGTCATCTCTTCGCGCGCGTAGCGGGGGATCATTGTTCAGAAAGCCCTGAAGGTGATGATCGTGTAGGTGTCGCGGATGCCTGGGACCGTCTGGATTTTCTGCGAGACGAAATGACCGACGTCGTCGTTTTCGTTCAGGTAGAACTTCACCAGAAGATCGTAACCCCCTGCGGTTGAATAGATTTCCGAGGCGATTTCGGCATCGGCAATGGCGGTGGCCACCTGGTAGGCCTTGCCGAGCTCGCATTTGATCTGGACGAAGAAGGCACGCATGGGGGGCTGCGGGCTTAAGGTGTGGGTGTCAGGATCGGCGGTTCGTGGGTTTCGGGATCGATCTCGGCATAGCGCCCGTCCTGCCAGCGGAACCAGGCGAATTTCGGATTACCGAGGTCGCCCTTGGCATCGAAAGATATCTCCCCGGTCACCGTGCTGACGCGGTTGCCGGCTTTCAGCCATTGGGCGATGCGCTGGCTGTCGGTGCCGCCCGTGGCCTCCGCCGCCTGCACCCAGGCCTGGACGGCGGCATAGGCATAGAGCGTGAAACCCTCGGGGTTGTAATCCTCGGCCTTGAAGCGCTGCAGCAGGGGCCTGGCGGATTCGAATTTCTGCGGGTCGTAGGTGAAGCTCACCAGCGTGCCCTGGCCCGCCTCCTTGGCGATGTTCCAGAAATCCTCGGTCAGGAGCGCATCGCCGGATACAAATTGCGCGCCCGAGCCCAGATCGCGCAGCTGCCGGATAATCAATCCGCCTTCGACGTAGGAGCCGGCGAGATAGACAACATCGACGTAGGAGGTGCGAAGCTTTTCGGCCAGCGCGCCATAGTCCTTGGCGCCGGGTTTGTAACTCTCGTCGACGATGGGCGTCACGCCGGCGGCTTTTAGCGTCTCGCGGAAACGGTCCGACATGGCTTTGGCGGCGGGCGACTGGTCATTCAGGATGGCGATGTCGCGGCCGGGAAAGCGGGCCAGAACGAGGGCGGCGGCGGCGGCGCCTTGCGCGTCGTCGCGTGGGACAGTGCGGAGCACGTTCCAGCCGCCGTCATCGGTGAATTTGGGGTGGGTCGAGGCGGGGCTGATCTGCACGATGCCGGCCGTCTCGTAAACCTTGGCGGCGGGAATGGAGGAGCCCGAGCAATAGTGCCCGGCGACCAGCTTGACGCCCGCCGAGACGAACTCCGTGGCCACCTCGACGGCCTTCTTCGGGTCGCAGGCATCATCGGCGAATTGCACGGCGAGGCGCTCACCGCGCAGGCCTCCCGTGGCGTTGATATCGGCCACCGCCATTTCGACGCCGCGGCGGATTTGTTCGCCCAAGGCTGCATTGGGGCCGGAGGCTGGTCCGGCGGTGCCGATGAGGATGTCGGCCAAGGCGGGGGAGGTTGCCAACAGAGAGCCTGCAAACAACATTCCCACCCACCTGCTGGCATGACGGGCTGAGGAGAAGGGCCGTGCGGTGGTCATTTGCGGGCTTTCGGATTGCGGCCAGTATCGATACTTCGCGGGCCTAGCGCAACAAAAGACCCGCGCAACGGATTGCGCGGGTCAGAAGGGGTGGCTTGGAAAACCCTATTGCAGTGAAGGATCTTCAGCGTATTTGCCGGCGGCCCACCTGTACCAGACGTATTTGGCGTCCTTGATGTCGCCTTTTTCGTTCAGCGACAGATCGCCGAGCACCGTCTTCAACGTGTTGCCGGCACGCAGCCATTCGGCGATCTTCTTGCCGTCCGTACCGCCGGTGGCGGTGGCCGCCTGGGCCCAGGCCTGGATCGCCGCATACTCATAGAGCGTGTAACCTTCCGGATCGTAACCAGCCGCCTTGAACTTGTCGACCACTTCCTTGGCGGCCGGGTTGTTGCGCGGTTCCGGGGCGAAGGTAAAGATCATGTTTTCGCCAGCATCGCCGGTGATGGTCCAGAACTCCGCGGTATTGAAGGCGTCGCCGGAGATCATCTGGGCCTTCATGCCCTGCTCACGCATCTGGCGGAGGATGAGGCCGCCTTCGGTGTGGTAGCCACCGACGTAAACGGCATCAATGCCGGAGTCCTTCATCTTGGAGACGAGGGCGGTGTAATCCTTCTCGCCCGCGGTATAGGATTCGTTCATGGTTTCGGTCAGGCCCGCGGCGTTCATGGCCTTGCGGGTCTCGTCGGCGAGGCCTTTGCCATACGGCGACTTGTCGTCGATGATGGCGATCTTCTTGTCCTTGTAGTTCGCGGCCAGGAAGTTGCCGGCGACGATACCTTGAGCGTCGTCACGGCCGCAAGTGCGGTGGGTGTTCCACAGGCCCTGTTCGGTGAACTTGGGGTTGGTGGAAGCGCCGGTGATCTGCACGATGCCTTCCTCGGCATAGATCGCCGAAGCCGGGATCGAGGAACCCGAACAGAAATGGCCGCCCATGAACTTGATGCCCTTGCCGACCATGTCGTTGGCAACGTTCACGGCCTGTTTCGGGTCGCAGGCGTCATCGCCGACCTCGAGCTTCAGTTGCTCGCCGTTGACGCCGCCAGCGGCGTTGATGTCGGCAACGGCCTGCTCGGCGCCCTTGCGGAGCTGTTCGCCGAACG
>JANPCA010000545.1:0-9044 GCA_031430715.1 Hyphomicrobiales bacterium
GACGGCGGGCATCAAGGCGAAGGTGAGGCTAAGCGTCACGATGGTCCACAGGACGAAGTGGATTTCAAGCGCCGGTTTCCACACCCGTTCCACCACGAGCACCAGCGGTATGACGATGTGGCCCACGATGAACATGGTGAAATAGGGCGGCGCGTCGTCGGCCCGGTGGTGATGCAGTTCCTCGCCGCAGGATTGGCAGGTGTCCGCAACTTTCAGGAACTTGCGGAACATGTGGCCCTTGCCGCAGTGCGGGCAGGCACCGCGCAGGCCCCGCCACATGGCCAGTTTCCAAGAGCGGCTTTCAGGAGATGGGCTTTGCACGGCCAGCGACATGGGGGCCAAGATGAGTGGCGGCGAAACGGAATTGAAGACGCCCCTCCGCCGCAGCGACCCTCTGCCGCAATCACTCAATAAGTGTCACCGCCGCCGCGGCCCCTTTTTCGGCGCCGGCCGGCCAGAGCGGACCGCGCGGCGGGGCAGGGGCTTGCCTTCGCGGGGCCCCGAGACCACTTCGAAACGCATGCCGCCCGACACCGGAGTGGCCTCGACGAGGCGCAACTCGAGGCGGTCGCCCAATTGATAGATGGCGCCGCAGCGTTCGCCGCTGAGCGCGTGGCGGGTCTTGTCGTAGACGAAGTATTCAGAGCCCAGCGTGGTCACCGGCACGAAGCCGTCAGCGCCCGATTCGTCGAGCTTGACGAAGAGGCCGGCGCTGACCACGCCGCCGATGCGGCCGCGGAACACGGCTCCCGTCTGCTTCGACAGATGTGCGGCGATCAGGCGGTCCACCGTCTCGCGCTCGGCCGCCATGGCGCGGCGCTCGGCATCCGAGATCATGGACGCGGTATCGCCGAGCTTGGCGATATCGTCCGTGGACAGACCATCCTCGCCGAAGCCCAGCGCCGTGACGAGGGCGCGGTGCACGATGAGGTCGGCATAACGCCGGATGGGCGAGGTGAAATGGGCATAACGGCGGAGCGACAGGCCGAAGTGGCCCTTGTTGTCCGGCGCGTAAACCGCCTGGGCCTGCGTCCGCATCACCACTTCATTGACCAGGTGCTGATAATCCTTGCCCTCAACCTCCTTGAGCAACCGATTGAAATGGCTCGGTTTCATCACTTGTCCAAGTGGCAGGGCCATGTCCACGGTGCGCAGGAATTCAGCCAGCGCCCTGACCTTCTCTTCCGCCGGCGGTTCGTGGACGCGGTAGAGCAGCGGCGTTTTCTTGGCTTCCAGTTCCTCCGCCGCCGCGACATTGGCCTGGATCATGAACTCCTCGATGAGCTTGTGGGCATCGAGCCGCAGCGGCGTCACCACGCGCTCGATCAGGCCATGGGCATCGAGGATCAGTTTGCGTTCGGGGAGATCGAGTTCGAGGGGCTGGCGCGCGTTGCGGCCCTTCAGCAAGATGTCATAGGCCCGCCACAGCGGCCTCAGCACGCCTTCGAGCAGACCCGAGGTCTTGTCGTTGCCGCGCCCGTCGATGGCCGCTTGCGCTTCTTCATAAGAGAGCTTCGCCGCCGACCGCATGATGACTCGCGCGAAACGGTGCTTGGTCTTGCGGCCCGATTGATCGAAGGACATGAAGCAGGCCAGCGCCGGCCGGTCTTGGCTTTCGCGCAGCGAACAGAGATCGTTGGAAATGCGCTCCGGCAGCATCGGCACGACGCGGTCCGGGAAATAGACCGAGTTGCCGCGAATGCGCGCCTCGCGGTCCAATTCCGATCCGGGGCGCACATAAGTTGCCACATCGGCGATGGCGACGATGATGTTGGCGCCGCCCGTCACCCCGTCGATCTCGGCCCACACGGCGTCGTCATGGTCGCGGGCATCGGGCGGGTCGATGGTGAGGAGGGCGATATCGCGTAAGTCGGTGCGGCCTTCGGGCGTGAAGCTCTTGAGCGCCTCGCTTTCGGCGATCACCTTCGGCGGAAACTCGTTTGGAATGCCGTGCTGGTGAATGGCGATGAGCGAGATGTTGCGCTGGTCGCCCATGTCGCCCAGGCGCTCGCGCACCCGTGCGGTCGGCAGGCCGCGGCCCCGGTCGCGGGTAATCTCGGCTTCGACCAACTCGCCGTTGACGGCGCCGTTCCCATCGCCCGCCAGCACCTGCAACTCATGGCGCGCCTTCTTGTCGACGGGCACGATGCGGGCGCCCAGCCCCGTGGCGATGCGATAGACGCCCAGCACCCGGTTGCCGCGCTCCACCGACAGCGCCTTGATGACCTTGGCACGAAACTTATAATGTCCATCGCGCGATGGCTCGATCTTGGCGAGAACCCGGTCGCCCTTCCTGGCTGCAACGCCGCCGGTGATGACGATGCGCGGTGCTTTTCCGGCAACGCGCTCGTCCCATTCAATGGGCTCGCCCCAGGCCTCGCCGTCCTTGTCGATGCCGCCGATTTCGAGCACCGTGACGGGGGGCAGAGCCGACCGGTCAATCAATTTGCGATTGCGTTTGTTCAGAAGCCCCTTGTCTTCCATGTCCCGGAGCAGCGCCTTGAGGCCGATCTTATCCCCGCCACGGACGCCGAAATGCCGGGCAATCTCGCGCTTTCCCACGATTGCCGGCGAGGCCTGGATGAAGGCCAGCACATCGGCTTCGGTGGGGAGACCCGATTCGGTTTGCTTGTCAGTCCGTGGAAGCTTGGCCATCGTTCATTGCATAGCGTGAACGGATTGTGCACGAAAGCCGTGTCATCTTGTGGCCACGGCAATTTGCGATCAGGGTTATACGCGAATCGATGGACCGAAATGAAAGCTACCCGGAAAATCAATGGCGGTGCCGTCAGCCAATTCGCGGCCCTGCCTTGGCGCCACACCGGCGCCGGTGTCGAAGTCCTGCTCATCTCGTCGCGGGAGACCAAGCGCTGGGTGATCCCCAAGGGCTGGCCGATTTCGGGACTTTCGCCGCCCGAGGCAGCAGCCCGCGAGGCCTTCGAGGAGGCGGGTGTGGGCGGCGTCATCGACCACCGGCCCATGGGCCGGTTCGAATATGACAAGCGCCTCGGTGACGGTACCCTGCAGCACTGCGTCGTCACGGTATTTGGCCTTGAACGCATGATCCAGCATGCAACCTGGCCCGAACAGGGCGAGCGCCGCGTGCGCTGGTTCAGCGTTCCCGATGCGGCGAACGCGGTACGGGAACCGGGCCTCGCCAAGATCATCCGGCGCCTGTCCTGAGTGGGCTGCCGCGCCTATTCCGCGGCTTGCGCTTTTTTGGGCAGGACCGGCTTCTTTGCGGCTGATTTCTTCGGCGCAGCCTTCTTGGCAGCAAGCCTCTTTGCCGGCGATTTTTTGGCCGCTGACTTCTTTACGGGCGCTTTCTTCGGCGCCGCTTTCCTCGCCACCGGCGCCTTGCCGGATTTCTCGGAGATCAGCGCCACGGCTTGATCGACCGTCAGCGTCAGCGGGTCCGCGCCCTTGGGCAGCGTGGCGTTAACCTTGCCGTGTTTCACATAGGCGCCATAGCGCCCGCCCATCACCTGGATATTGCCGCCACCCGCCGGATGCGGCCCCAGATCCTTCAGAGCACCGGGCTTGGGTCTTGAGAAGCCCTTGGCCTTTTTCTCGGCCAGGATATCGACGGCCCGATTGATGCCGACGGTGAAGACCTCCTCGGGCGAATCCAGATTGGCATAGGTGCCGTCATGCAGGATGAAGGGTCCGAAGCGGCCGAAATTGGCGACGATGGGTTTCTTGGTCTCGGGATGGATGCCCACTTCGCGCGGCAGCGACAGGAGCTTGAGTGCTTCCTCAAGCGTGATCGATTCGGGCTTGGTGTTCTTGGGGATCGAGGCGCGGCGCGGCTTCTCGCCCTCGGCCGCCTCGCCCAATTGCAGATAGGGTCCGAAGCGCCCGGCCCGGCGCGTCACCTTTTCGCCGGTCTCGGGATCGACACCCAGTTCGACGCCATCGGCGGGCATGGACTCAGGTCCATCGGCGCCCGGCGTCATGGGTCTCGTAAACTTGCACTCCGGGTAATTCGAGCAGCCGATGAAGGAGCCGAACTTGCCGAGTTTCAGCGACAATTGGCCGTTGCCGCAGGACGGGCAGGCGCGGGCATCGCCGCCGTCAGCCGGTGGCGGAAAGATATGCGGCGCCAGGATATCGTTCAGCGCGTCGAGCACATTGGTGACGCGCAATTCCTTGATGTCCTCAAGCGCTGCGGTGAAATCCTTCCAGAATTGGCGCAGCAACTCCTTCCAGTCCATCTCGCCCGCTGAAACCTTGTCGAGCTGTTCCTCGAGATTGGCGGTGAAATCATACTCGACATAGCGCTTGAAAAAGCTCTCGAGGAAGGCGGTGACGACGCGGCCTTTGTCTTCCGGAATGAGGCGCTTCTTGTCGAGCCGCACATAGCCGCGCACCCGCAGCGTTTCCAGAATGGAGACATAGGTCGACGGCCGGCCGATGCCAAGTTCTTCCAGCTTCTTGATGAGGGAGGCTTCCGAGAAGCGCGGCGGCGGCTCGGTGAAATGCTGTACGCCCTCGATTTTCTTCACCCCGATCGAGGCGCCGCGCGCCATGGCGGGCAAGCGCTTCGAATCCTCGTCTTCCTCGTCGTCGAGGCTCTCGAAATAGACTTTCAGGAAGCCGTCGAACTTGACCACCGAGCCATTGGCGCGGAAGGAATAATGCTTGCCGTCGCGGCCGTCCGTGCCAATGTCGGCGGTGGTGCGCTCAAGCTCGGCACTCTCCATCTGGCTGGCGATGGTGCGCTTCCAGATCAATTCATAGAGGGCCCATTGATCGGCATCGAGCGACTTCCTGAGGCCCGCTGGATGCCGTGACAATTCGGTGGGGCGGATGGCCTCGTGGGCCTCCTGGGCATTCTTCGCCTTGGTGGTGTAGTGGCGCGGGCTCGATGGCAGATAGGGCTCGCCGAAATTCTTGAGAATGGCATTGCGCGTGGCGGCAATGGCTTCGGGCGCCATGTCGACGCCATCGGTGCGCATATAAGTGATGAGTCCCGCCGTCTCGCCGCCGATGTCGACACCTTCATAGAGCCTTTGGGCGATCTGCATGGTGCGCGCCGAGGAGAAGCCGAGCTTGCGTGACGCTTCCTGCTGCAAGGTCGAGGTGCGGAAGGGCGGATAGGGATGGCGTTTGGCCGGCTTCGATTCGATCGAATCGACCTTGAAGGGCTGGCCCCTAACGGCTTGCTCGATGGCCCGCGCCGACGCTTCTTTGCCGATGTCCAGCTTACCGAGCCTCTTGCCTCCGATCGCGGCCAGTGCGGCCTGGAACTCCACTCCGGCAGGCGTCGTGAAACTGCCATCGATGGTCCAGTATTCCTGTGCCCGGAAGGCCTCGATCTCAAGTTCGCGGTCGCAAATGATCCGCAAGGCCACCGATTGCACGCGGCCCGCCGAGCGCGACCCCGGCAATTTCCGCCAAAGCACCGGCGACAGGGAGAAGCCGACCAGATAGTCGAGCGCCCGCCTGGCCAGATAGGCATCGACCAGGGCGCCGTCGACCTGGCGCGGATGCTGCATCGCTTCCAGCACGGAAGTCTTGGTGATGGCGTTGAAGACAACGCGGCTGACCTGCTTGCCCTTGAGCGCCCCCTTCTTCTTCAAGACCTCCAGCACATGCCAGGAAATAGCCTCGCCCTCGCGGTCAGGGTCGGTGGCGAGGATCAGGCGGTCGTCGGCTTTGAGCGCCGCGGCGATCTCCGACAGGCGCTTGGCCGACTTGCCGTCGACCTCCCAGTCCATGTCGAAATCCTCATCGGGACGCACCGAGCCGTCCTTGGCGGGCAGGTCACGGACATGGCCGTAGGAGGCCAGGACGGTGAAGTCCTTGCCGAGATATTTGTTGATGGTTTTGGCCTTGGCCGGGGATTCGACGACGACGACGGTCATTCAGGGTCCTGGTACGGGTTCGAAGGCCTCATATAGGCATCGCCGCGTCATCGCAAGGATGGCGGGCCGCCCGCGATTGCCATTCAATACAATCTATGGATGCTTACAAATTTAAAATACTCTTATAAAGTGCAGTTGACCCAGCGTATCACCGCACAGGAGAGCAACTTGGCAGTCCCCGCGCGAAAATCCATGTCCAATCATGCTCGTATAGATAGCGTCCATGAAAGCGACTCAACCCCTGAAGGCGCAACGGTGTTGAGCCGCCGCCAGCGCGACACGGCGCAATATGTCGCCGACATGATCCTCGAACTTCGTAACATGGCCAAGGCGGCCAAGCTCTTTCAAGTCCTGGTCCCACTGGAATACGCCTATTACGAAGCCTTCACGGTAGCCAACCGGGTCACGGTTCCGCCCGAGGAACTGGAGCGGCTCCGCGAATTGTCGAAGGCCGGGGAGGGCTATGAGACGCAGGCGGAGGAGTATTGAGGCCGCAGCGGCGGGCGGTCTCATCGGGCAGGTTGGTGCGGACTCGCGGCGCATGCTTCGAGGCCCTCCTGCGGAGGGCCTCGAAGCATGAGGAGGTATCTTTGGAAGCACCTTTCATCCTCATGCTGAGGTCCCGGCAAAGCCGGGTCTCGAAGCAGGCGCCCCCGGGGTCGATGCTCAGAGGAACCTTACTTCTGCGACACAAGACACGCCACGGCTACGCAAGGGCCATTTTCTGGCATGACGGTCAACGGCCTTTCAAGACTGGCGAGCAGGGAACATCCTTCCGGAACTGACTTTCCCCGAGACGCAAAGCCTCCCGCCAGCGCGTGGATCAGGCATGTCTCCCCCTTGCCGCCAATCTCCCGCGGCACTTCGAACCGCAACACCTCCAGGCGCGAGTCCCAGGCCTCCCGCCGCGCCATCAGGTTGAAATCCTTGACCGGGCCATCGGTCAGCCTGGCAGTGACGGGCCAGTCGCCGGAAAAACGGCACGGGCTGAAGGGTACCACGGATATGGGGCCATCGGGTCCGCCTTCGAGAACCATGCCAGCGCCCGCAATCGCCATGATATGCCGGTCGAAGCCCGCGAAATTCGAAAACGGCCCATCCTCGGCAACGGTTGCCATGCTGACCCGCCAGTCCATGCGGCCATGGCGCCCATCCGCCCGATGGATTTCCAGCGTCGAGCCCAGGCCGTTCTTCCATGGCATGACCTTGTAATCGGCGGGAGTGAGCAGAATCACTGATCGTCCTGCCTTGAGCCCACCGGCTCCGCATGGGCGATCACTCTCCGGATATCGGGAAATTCGGCCTTGAGACCCGCCTCGATGCGGTCGATGTCGTCATGGACGCGCTCCACCGTGTGCCGCGGATCGAAGCGGCAGTGGTAATGAACGAATATGCCTTCCTCGTTCTGGCGGATGCGGATGTTGTGCAGGTCGCTCAGGCGCTTCTGCTGGGCGGCGAGCCGCTTCAGCGTGGCGAGCATGGCGGCCGCCAGTTTGGCCTCGGCGTCATGGCCTTCGAGCAGGCGCTCCGGCTGCGGCTCGATGTGGCTTTCGACTTCGACGCCGCTGCCCAACTCGCGGCGGATGGCGTCTTCCAGGACGGTCGCCGTGTCATGGGCCTGGCCCAGCGGCATGGCGCCCTCGACCTCGAGATCGAAGCTCACCGCCAGCTTGCCGTCGATCTGCTGCACGGTCAGATGATGGATGGCCAGATTGCGCCGCGAGGCGATCAGCATCACGCGCTGGAACACCGTTTCGCTGTCGAGCGCCACCGGGTTGGCGGTCACCGTGATGTCGGCCTTGGGAAATCGCGCCTGCACCAGATCCTGAATCGTATCCTTGGTCTTGATGATGTCGTCGATCGGCATGGTGCGGGGCACCTCGACGACGATCGAGGCAAAGAGCGTGGGGCCGGCCGGGCGCAGGCGCAGCGATGTGAGGGCCAGCACGCCGTCCACCTGGGAGACCAGGCCACGCATGATGTCGGTCGTTCCGGCAGGTGCTGTATCGAGAAGCGTGGCAAGCGTGCGCCGGCCCAGGCGCCAGCCGGCGAGACCCACGAAGAAGGACACGGCCAGGGCGGCGATGGCATCGGCCGACGGAATCCCCGCCCACACCGCGCCAAGCCCCGCCAGCACGACCAGCGAGCTCCACATGTCGGAGCTGAAATGCAGGGCGTCGGCTTCCAAGGCCTCGCTCGAGGTCTTGTCGGCCACCCGCTTCAAGGCGCGGGCCCGGTTGAAGTCGATCAGCACCGATGCGGCGACGATGCCCGCCGCCCACCAGGTCACGTCGATCTCGTGGGCCTCGCTCAGGAACAGCCGCCTGATGGCCTCCCAGACGATCCAGGCGGTGGTGAGAAACAGCAGGCCGGTTTCGACAAGCGCCGCGACGCTCTCGATCTTGGCGTGGCCATAGTGATGCTCGTCGTCGGCCGGCTGATCGCCCCAGCGGATAGCGAAATAGGTGACGATGGTGGCGGCGAAATCGATGAGGCTGTGGATCGCCTCGGAAATAATACCGAGCGAGCCGGTCAAGATGCCAGCCACGAATTTGGCCGCGGCAAGACCGGCACTGGCCGCCATGGACATCAATGCGACCGACTGCTTTTCGGAAACGGACATGGGTGATGTGTAGATGGAGGGCGTAAGCACCTCAAGCCATACCTTCGCCGCTGCTGCGCCATGCGGCTTGGCCCCTTGCCCGCGCCGCCCAAAGCGTGCTGCCTAGCGGCCAGCAGCCATGCCATCCGATTCAGCCCTCCCGGCACTTCCCCGCCCACGCCGCGCCGGGGCCTATACGTTCGCCGCGATCTTCGCGGTGGAATCCTTCGTGCGCTCGCTCAATTCCACGGTGGTGTCGCTGCAGGCCTATGACATTCTGGGCTCGAGCCAGAAGGTCAGCGTGCTGTCGGCGGCGGTGTCGCTCGCCGTGCTGGCCACCACCCTGATGCTGCCGTATGTGCTGGGTCATCTGCGGCGGCGCTGGGCCTATACGCTCGGCGCCGTGCTGCTGATGCTGGCGAGCCTGGCATTGGCCAGCCATGTCCTGCCCGGCCAGGCGGCCGGCATGGTGCTGCGCAATACGGGCGCGGCGATCCTCAACATCACGCTCTCCCTCTATATCCTCGATCATATCCCGCGCGGCGAACTCACCCGCGCCGAACCCTTGCGCCTCA